>CALVZO010000026.1 GCA_944372545.1 uncultured Bacilli bacterium
TAGATAAATCATAATCACCATCTCTAGTTAAAATAACTTCTGCTCCAAGCGTTCCAAGAATTTTTTCTAACTCTAGTGATATCTTTAAATTAATATCTTTTTCATAGATTTTGCCATAACTAGTTCCGGGGTCTTTAGAGCCATGTCCCGGATCAATTACGATTATTTTGCCACTTAAAGGAAGTACTGCTTCAACTTTTAAAGAATAAATAACTAAGACACTAATAAAAAAGAAAAATAAAACATTAAAATATTTTTTCATATTATATTTTATTTTTCTTAAAGATAATTATTATAGTTATTTAGTGTTAATAACTTGATAGTTTTCCACAAGAGTTTCTAAAGATATTTGACAATTCGCAGGAGATGGAGAAGGTAATAATATTGCTTCTATCTTTGTATCATTTAATATATATTTATTATAAAGTTGATAAGATTTTTTACCTGTCGTATAAATTTTCTTGATATTACTACTTTTTATTATTTTGTTTATATCATTTACTTCTACATTTTTAATTGATGCATCACTACTACCATGTATGTCACAACTTTTTAAAACATCCCATAAAGCAATTTTATGTTTAGTTAAAAATTCTTTTTTCGCCTCAATACCATCACCAATATTTTCATTAAAAACATTTTCTAAAATTTTCCAAAAGCGATTTTTTTGATGCATGTAATAAAATCCTACTTCCCTAGATTTAGTTGATGGCATACTTCCTAGTATTAAAATTTCACTATCACTATTATAAAATGGTGGAAAACTATGAGTTACTCGATGATACTTTGTATTTTCTAAGTTAAACATATTAATCTTTTAAATCCTTTAACATTTCGTACATATTAGTATAACTTTTTGCTTTTATTTTTCCGTTTAGTATATCTTCGCCCTCTTGTAAAGCCTCTAATAATTCCTTGCTTGGTCTAGGATTTACTACCTCAAAAGGTACGCCGTCTTTATTAATTAATTGCTTTATAGCCATATTTATGTATGTACTCATATTTAAACCTAAATTATTTAAAATACCAGTCGCTATCTCTTTGTCGTGTCTATCTACTTGTACACTTATAGCAGTTGTTAAACTTTTCATAATAACACCTCTTTCATAATTAAAATAATAACATATTTTATATAAAATATCAGGTTGTTGTATGTGTAATATATTATATTTTATATAAGCCCACTATATATTATGTTTTAATGGCAAAAAAATATACATAAAAAGATAAGTATTATAATTTTTACTTATCTATCAATATAAACACCTAATTAAAGGTTGTTGTTAAGGCTGTATCTGTTTTAATATCATTTAAGATGACATAGTTCTAAGACTTTAAAATTGCAATAATAAGTACACAAAAATGAAATACTCTAATTATAGAATAGAAAAGTAAGATATTATGATGAAACAATTAGGATTTTCAAAAGACCATAAACCTCACGATATAAGGCTTACTTTTGCTACTCGTATGAATAAAACACCTGCTAATAAATTATGTATTAAAAATTATAGGACATGCTAGTACAGATATAACTGATAAGGTTTATACACATAAAGATATAGAAGAACTTATAGAGGCAGTAAATAAACTACGATAGCCTCTTTTTTTGATATTCTAATTTGTTGGCTACGAACCGAAATTATTGGGGGTTAGCCGGTACCTTAGCATAAGAAAAACCCCGTAAACACCGAAGTTTACGAGGTATAAAAGAAACAAATTTCTAACGTTTACTAAATTGTGGTGCACGACGTGCTTTCTTTAAACCATATTTTTTACGTTCTTTAACTCTTGCATCTCTAGTAATAAAGCCAGCGTTTTTAAGAATATGACGATAACTATCTTCTCTTGTTTGATCAGTATTTTTATCAAATTCTAATAAGGCTCTAGTAATGGCTAATCTAATGGCACCAGTTTGACCACTAAATCCTCCACCATTTACTTTAATTTCAATATCAAATCTATTTTCATTACTAGTTGCTACAAGTGGTTGTTTTAAATCCATTACCAAAGTTGCAAATGGCATATATTCATCAACATCTACACCATTTACAGTAATTTTTCCTGTTCCACCAACTAATTTAACTTGTGCGACAGATTGTTTTCTTCTACCTGTTGCAGTCCATACTTGTTTATTTGCCATAAATCCTCCTAATCAATATCTAATACCATAGGTTTTTGTGCTTCATGTTTATGATTACCATCTTTATAAACAAATAATTTTTTACCCATGGCTCTGCCTAATCTATTATGAGGAAGCATACCCTTAACGGCTCTTTCAAGCATTTCTTCTGGATATTTTTCTATCATAACTTCTGCAGTTCTTTCTCTAAGTCCTCCAGAATAACCAGAGTGATTATAATATTTCTTATCTTTTAATTTATTACCAGTTAATAAAACTTTAGAAGCATTAATGATAATAACATAATCTCCACAGTCAACATATGGAGTATAAGTTGGTTTATGTTTTCCACGTAATACATGTGCAACTTTAGTTGCTACTCTTCCTAATGGTTTATTACTTGCATCAATAACATACCAATTTCTTTCAACTGTTTCTTTTTTTTGCATAAATGATTTCATAATATTTCCCTTTCATTATTTCCTTTATTAAACTTTCCCAGGGCTTAATAAATTCCATAAATAAAATGTACCATTTAAAATTATATGTAAAAAAGCCCTGTTTGTCAAACAAAATCAGTGCTTTTTTAAAGAAAAATACGTAAAAATTTAAAATATTATATAATTACATACAAACCATACAATTAGAGTTGTTAAACTAGTACTTATAAATAATAAATAACCTAGTTTATTATCTTCAACTTTTGTTGGTACTTCAATAGTTTTATATAGATAAAATGTGCTTAATGTATTACTCATTAGTAAGATAACTCCCGCTAACTTATAACTTACAAATATTAAAATTATTAATGCTAAATATGTTATTGAAGTAATTATTGTATTAATACCTAACCATGATACTAATTCTTTTGGATTTACTTCTTTTTTATATAAGTATTTACTTACTAAATAAGTAATACCTCCAAAAGTAGCATACACTAATAGATAAAGAATAATTGCTAATAAAAATATTCTAAATGGTGATACAGCATTTTTAAAATAATACTCAAACATATACATACTACTAGATATATCATTATAAATAACAAGCATTAAAATTGAAAATAACACAACACTTAGAGCAATATAAATTATACCTAATTGATAACTATCTTCTTTTGTAAATTCTTTAATTGTATCAATTGGTTTTTTAAATATTCCTATAATATTTTCTTTAACTGTATTAATTAAATTAACACTTTCTTCCTTTTTTACTTCTTCTACCAAAGATTTTCCACATTTTTTGCAAAATTTAGCATCTTGCGTATTTTTTGTTTCACAATTTTTACAAACCATATATACCTTCCAATCTAATTTTAAAATACATTATTTTTTATTATCTGTCAATAAAATATATTCTTATTTATAATTTATTTTACTCAAATATAAACCATTGGGACTAGCAGTAGGTAATATTCTCTCTTTCTCATAATTTTCTAACATTTCTTTTAATTCTAATTCTGTTACTTTATTTTTACCAATTTGTAATAAAGAGCCGACTAAATTTCTAACCATATATCTAAAAAAACCTACTCCATAAAATGATAAATACAAAGTACTACCTATTTTTCTTATTTTTATGTTTATTATGGTAGCATTATAATCTAGTCTTTTACCAGAAACAAAATTTTTAAAATTATGAATTCCAATAAATATTTTTGCTGCCCTTTTCATTTTCTTAATATCTAATTTATTTTTAACTATTAAATAATAGTTACTATTCCTCTTTCCTGATAAATCGATTTTATAAATATATTTTTTACTTTTAACACTATGTCTTGCATGAAAATTTAGAGATACTTTCTTTAATTTTCTTACTCTTACATTTCTTAATTCTTTATTTAATTTATTCTTTAGATTAAATACCCTTTTAGGAGCATCAAAATGCACTACTTGATACTTTGCATGTACTCCCCGATCAGTTCTCCCAGCACCATGCACTAAAACTTCTTCTTTATAGATTACTTTTAAAGCCCTTTCTATTTCTCCTTGAACATTTACTACATCTTTTTGTCTTTGAAAGCCATAAAATAAAGAGCCATCATAACTAATAACTACCATATGTCTCATGATAAATTCCTATACATATCTTTTATTAATTCATATATATCAATAGTTTTCTCTATCTTTTTAGTATCTATATTAACATATTTTATAAATTCAACTATCTTTGGCATTTTAACATAATTATATAATTCATCATCATAAAAATCATTTGTATTATATACTATTTTCCTATCTTTAATTACATATATGTTATTAACTAAATTTATAAATGAATCAATATAATTATCAATAACTATTATCTTTTTATTATAATCATTATGTAATTTTAATAATAACTTCTTAATATATTCTCTATCTTTATATATTAAACTATTATATAAATTACCCACTATTATAATATTTTTATCTAATTTAGTTATTAAATCTATTTTAAATAATTCACTTATTGATAAATCCTCTATTGTTCTTTCTAAATAACTATTATTAAGTCCCACCATTATTAAAGCCTTCTCAATATTTTTAATATTTAATTCACTAACTTTTAGAGTCTTATCTAAATTTATTTGATAATTAGATACTACTCCAATTATGCCATATTTATCTAATTCTTTTTTTATTTCCATAAATCATCAACTAAACTTTCTTTATCTAAATATATTTTATCTACTAAATTATAATCTTTTAAATAAAGTGATAAATCAATAATAAAAGGTAAATTAAATCCTAGCCTTTTAAATAATTTAGCATTATTTAATAAAGATAAAGTACTACCTTCCATTATTATTTTTTCTTTATCATACACTACTAAATTTTTAGTAAATAAAACTTCTTCAATATTATTTGTAGCATTTATATAATTAATAGAATTATCTTTTAAATATTGATATAACTTTTTAATTTCCTTATCTTTTAAATTACTTAATATATTAAAAAATATAATACTCTTGTATTGTAATAATTCCTCATAAGTAAAACTCTTATCAATAATATGATAATCTTTATAGTTATCTAATATCTTTTTATTTAAAGAAGTACTAATTATAGTAACATCCGTTATCATTTTTACCCCCTACTTATATTATTTAAATGATTATTTTTAATTTTTCTTATTTTAATAAAGTGATGATTAATACCTGATTTACCAACTTTATAATCTGTTTCTAAACTCATTATATCAGCAAGTTCTTGATAAGAAGATTCTGGATATTTAAGACGATACTCTACAACCAATTTAGTTTTTTCATCAAGTAAATTTATTAAATCATACTCTTTTAAATAATTAATATCATTAATTAAATCAAGTCCTGTCTTAATTGTTTTTTCTTGATTAGCAAGTTCACAATTATTTAATCGATTAACCATATTTTTATGATCACGATATATTCTGGTATCTTCAAATTCAAATAATGAATTAATCGCTTTAAACATTTTTATTAAATCACTTATACACTCACTCATTTTTATATAAGTTATATATTTCTTTCCTCTTTTTATAACTTTAGCATTTAATTTAAAATCATTTAGTAAACCACATATGTATAAGGCATCACTTTCATTATTTAAAATAAACTCTAAATGATAACCACTAGTTTTCGGATTAGAAATATTACCTATACCTAAGAAAGCCCCTTTTAAATAAGCAATTTTTTCTTCATCTGCATCTAATTGTGGACTTTCATTATTTATTAATTCTTTTATATACTCTACTTTATCATTAATTTCTAATATATATATTTGTTTTATACGAAATCTTTTTTGAATTCTTACTCTTATACTTGGTGTTATACCTAAAGTTCTTTTTAATAATTTATAAATAAATCTCGTAACAGAAGCATTTTCTAAAGTTATTGTGATATTTTCATTGATATTTGCGTTATATCTTAAAAATGCATCAATAATACTTCTTGCTTCTACTTCATTATTATCTAATTTACTAATTTCTTCTTTTAATCTCGTTGTAAATGTCATTTTAAGCCTTCCATAAGATAAGAAAAAATTAAATAAGCAGTTTTAAGTGAATCGTGACGATAAAAATTATCTTCAATTTTATAAATTTTATCTGCGATAACTTTTTTATTCATTTTTTCTAATGCATCTAAATCTAATTCAACTTGGTCTTTTTGTTCTTCGGTTGCATATTTTTTCACTAGTTTCGAATTCATTTTTGAATTATTAGCAAGAACTATATCTATACTATCTTTTCCTAAATAATCTTCCAATAATTTAACGTGGTCACTTACTTTATAATCATCTGTTTCACCAGGTTGGGTAAATAAATTACAAACATATAGTGTTTTGGCTTTGCTTTCTTTTATTCCTTTATTTAATTCTTTATTAAGTAAATGAGGAATAATACTAGTTATTAGACTACCAGAAGAAAAAATTATTAAATCGGCTTTTTTGACTGCCTCGATTACTTTGGGATTAACATTAATCTCATTTGAATACATTATTTTTGTAACTTTCTTTTTACTTTTAGTTATTTGTTCTTCTCCGACTAGTTTTTTATTATCTTCTCTAATTCCTACTAAATCAACATTATCTTCAGTAAGTGGTAAAACGTTACCTTTAATATCAAGTAACTTTTCTAAAACCGGAAGAGCACTAGCAAAATTCCCTTTTATATCTAAAAGAGCCGTAAGCAATAAATTTTTAATCGAATGATTACCTAGTGAACGAGATTTTGTAAAACGATAATTCATTAAATCTCTTACTTCTAAATCGCATTCACTCATAGCAAGTAAAACTTTAGAAATATCTCCAACCGCAGGTATCTTATAATCTTTTCTAAGTCTTCCTGTACTTCTTCCATTATCTGATACTGATACAACTGCAGTAACATCAATTGGAAATAATTTTAAACCTTTTAATAATTGAGATAGACCACTACCTCCACCAAAAATTACAATTTTTTTCATAATAATCACTAGACATATTTTATCACAAGATGGGAAAACAAGCCACTATTAATGGCCTCCATATAAAAAAGTAATATATAAAAATTGCCAAAAAATATATTTTAAAAATCATTAAATACATTTAATAATATTTTTATTGTGTTCTTAACATCATCAATAGTGATTAAACTTTCATTATCCATTACATATATTTTTTGCATATTATTAAAAGAATTTATTAAATTATCATTAAATTTTAATTTCATATAATCAAAATTTCTTATCTTTTTATTCTCATTTATTCCACCAATTCTTACTTTTTCTTCTTTTCTTTTATATCCTATTAATTTTTTTAATTCTTCTTTATTTTTTAACAGTTTTTTAATATCCTTACTTTTAATCATAATTGAAATATCATATAAATGTTTAGAAAC
>CALVZO010000027.1 GCA_944372545.1 uncultured Bacilli bacterium
CAGCTAGAGGTTATATTAGTTTTGATAACGATGGAGTAGGTAAAACAGGTACAGCCCAAAATTATTATGATGGTAAAACTACTACTATTAATCAAACTTTTGTTGGATATTTTCCTAGAAATAATCCCAAGTATTCTTTAGTAGTAGTTAGTCCTAATATTAGCTATGAAACAGATGATAATAGCAGTTATTATAATCCAACTACTCGTAATATTAGTAGAAGCATAACTAATTATCTAGCATCATTACCATAATATTCTTGATTACCGGACGCAAGCCATAGCCGAGGGACACATCGTTGCCGCCGCCGGCATAGCCAGACGCGTTCTGATAGAACCCGCGGGCGGCAGAAGCGCCAACAACGAAGTAGGACGGCGACATCGACCAATAATACCCATTTGGTGAGTATTAGTAAATCGATTCATATATCCGTTGGCAAATCCTGCATACATTAATTAAGTTTGATATGTTTAGTTAATTTTTTAACTTTTTTAATATCGAATATATATTCATAATCTCCAGCAGTATATTCATAATTATATCCATTTTTTCGAAGTTCATAAATAACAATATCAATTATTAAAGGTTCTTTTTTATTTAAAATATTAGCATAATAGTCATTAAGAACAGTAACTACAACTTTATTAATAGAAGCTAATATAGTATTTAATAGTTTAGCTAATTTATTAGTATTTTCAATTCTTTTTTCTCTTGAAAAGTTTCTATAGTTTTCTAGAGTTTTATTATATTTTTCAAATAATATGTTTAAATCAGGAATATTTCGTTCAAAACAAATGTTATTAAAGAAGCTTCTAATTTTTTCTTTAATACTTTCGACATTAAAATTATTATAAAGAATTTGAGCATCTTTTATTTTCATATCACCAATATCTTTAAGAATTATAATACTAGCGATATCTTCCGGTTTAATTTCAAGATATACAAATCTTTCATCCTCATACTCACTTTTATCATAGGGAAGAGATTGCTCCATAGCTTTATCTTTATCCTTATTATCTAGTGGTTCATACAATTTTTGACTTGAACATAAAAAAGTTATTCCTTTATTTATAAAGTTTTGACATGCATCATCATGTTGAATTTCGGTACTATGGTATAGCCTTGTTGGCACAACAGATATAAAGTATTTACCATTTCCCCCGGTAAAATTAGGTCTAATATCTAAATCTTTTTCTCTGATTTTAGATAGACACAAGATACCATTTTCTAAGATACTAGGAATTTTAAAGAAATCGTAACCAATACTATGAAGGCATTGGCCTTCTTCCCATGTTAATAAATCAGGATTAGGTTTAATAGCATTATCTATACGATAAATTTGATTGATTTCCGTTGCTAATTCGACTAAGTCCCGTGATTCTTTAAATCTCAAATAGTCGATATTTAATCCGGCTGGATCAAAATCAGGAAATCTTTTTCTATCTAACGCATCAGCATCTTTTAAAATTTTGGCGAGTAGGGTATAACGTTCAAATTCTTCGTCACCGATATCATAATTATAGAAGTTTATTTCAATTCTCTTAGGACAGTCAGTATCATTTTGCGAATGATAGTCAGTTATTGCTTGTAAGATTTTAAAATTAGTTTTATTATCATATAATTTATTATCACTAAAAACTTTTTTCTTTTCATAAAAATTAGCACTTACTAAACCGTGAAACTCATCTTCAAAGTCACTTTCTCTTCCAATATCATGATAGGCTCCAGCATCTAACAATATTTCTAAATCTTCATCACTAATCGGATAACCATTTTTTTGCATTGTTAAACCAATTAAATAGGCAAATAGCATAACTTTTTCACTATGATAGATTCCGTGAAATTTTGTTGTATATAAAAGATATTCTTTAGAGTGTAATTTTATTAATCTTTCTATATAAAGATTTTTTTGCTCTAGACTTAACTGTTCTAGTATTGCATTAATATTTTCATTCTTGAACTCTCCTTTGATAATTTTTAACATTGTTGAGTTTTCTAATTTTGTTATTTCTTCCATTTTGTATTATACTTTCTATTTTTGGTAAATCGGCATAAGCTGATACTTCATCTAAATTCATATAACAATAATTATAAGCATTTTCACGATTATAAGTAGGATCAAAGTAATACCAAACATCATCTACTTTAATTCTTATTAAAGCATGATTATTTTCGATTGTATCACTTCTTTTATCTCGACAATGAACGGTTTTACTATTTAATCCTAGAATAGTTGCCATAAAATGCATTAAATTAACAATTCCTTCACAATTACCTCGATGCAGTTTATAAGTAGTATAACTATTATGTAGATAATTAAGACTAGTTTGAAAGAAAAATGGTACAGTTCCATTATATTTTTCTAATATTTTTTGATACTCTAAATTTCTTTTTTTAATTTCATCAATAGCAAAAGGAATATTTAAAGCATAAGTAAATATAAAATCAATTTTTTCTTTTGAACTTAAACTAGTAATCTTACTATTTCTTAATTTGCGATAAATTGCCGAGTATAAATCCGTAATTTCTGTTAAATTGTTAGTAGTATATAAAGAAATACCACTTCTTTCAGAAAATTTTACATCTCTATTTAGGTAACCGATTAAAGCCATATCATAAAAGTTTTTAGCTTCTTTTGGATTTTTAATATTTGCTAAGTAGGCATCTATATCTATAACAGCTTTTTGAGCATCTAAAAGATTATGTAAAAATTTATGAAAGTTTTTAAAAATCTTAATATTATTTCCTGATAATTCAACTTCAATTAGATTATGAAGATATTCTAACCCTTGAATTTTACTAAGTCTAGGATTATTTAATAATATTAATCTTTTTAAATTTATTAAATTACTTAAATCTAAGCTACGAATGTTTATATCATTTATAATTTTTAAGCTTTTTAAATTAAATAATCTAGATAAAACACTAAAATCACTAATATTATTAAATAAAGGATTATTTTCATAAGTACCATCTAGAGTAACATTACAATAATCAGAACTTTTAATTTCTAAATTTGTTAGGTTAGGTAAGTAAGCTAGAAATGAAATATCATTTAAACCAGTAATTTCAATTGAAGTAATAAGTTGTAATAAATCTGTGCTAAAATAAGCAAAATCTCTAGATAATTTGGAAATATTTCTATTAATATTTATTTTCTTTAATTCGTTATCAAGTAAGCAAGCAGTTTCATAATAAAAAAACATTTAATCACTTCCTTTTTGCGCTTGCACTATTCTAGCATTATCTTATTTTATTGTCAATTCTTACCAATATTTGAAAAAACTAATTATTTTAGAAGAGAAAACTGCCATTATTTACCAATATATATTTAGTTTTCTCAAGTTCATAATAACATAATTTTTATTATTTTAATATTATTTTATTATCTTTCTTAATGTTTTTATAGCACTTTTTTCAATTCGTGATACTTGGGCTTGACTTATATTTAAAATATCCGCTATTTCTGTTTGTGTTTTACCTATTAAATAGCGTTGTTCTAAAACTAGTCTTTCTCTTTCTTTTATACTTTCTAAACCTTTTTTTAAAGAAATTAAACCATCTTTATCGGATTTTAAATCTTTACGATCTGCTAATTGATCAAATAAATATATCGTATCACCTCCATCATTATAAATAGGTTCAAAAATACTAACTGGTTCACATAGACTATCTAGACAAGTAGCTATATCATATTCAGAAATATTTAGATGTTCAGCTATTTCTTTATTACTTGGTTCTTTTCCATATTTATTTAGGTATTCTTCTTTATATCTAATAATATGATAGGCATTATCTTTGATACTTCTACTAATTCTTAATGATGTATTATCTCTAATATATCTTTTTATTTCTCCTAGAATTAAAGGTACAGCATAGGTAGAAAACAAACAATTAAAACTTAAATCAAAGTTATCTACAGCTTTAATTAAACCAATACAACCAATTTGAAATAAATCATCCATATTATATCTATCTTTGTTATTAAATCTTTTTAAAATACTTAATACTAATTTTAAATTATAAGTTACTAATTTATCTTTTAAAGAAGTATTACCATTTTTATATTCTTTAAATAATCTTAGCATTTCTTCATTAGATAACACTTCTAGTTCATTTGTATTTATTCCCGTTATATCTACTTTATATCTACTCATAGGACCTCCTATAAGTATTTTGGATATTCGCACATTTTTTTATTCATTATTACTTAAGTTATGTTATAATTATGTTATATTCTTAGTAAGATAGGAAAGTATTAAAAGTGTGAGGTTTTATTGAATGAAAAAAGGGAAAAAATCTAAAAAAAGTAATTTATTAATAAAAAGA
>CALVZO010000028.1 GCA_944372545.1 uncultured Bacilli bacterium
CTCTTGCCTTTTGTTCTGCTGCCATATCTTCCATTAAATCCGCAATTGGGTCAGCCGTTACAGCAAAATAAGTTGCAGTAAATGGTACTCCCGATGCATCAATTGGGTAAATACCTTTGTTATGGTCGGCATAATATGATGCAAGTCCTGCTTCTTCTAATTCTTTTAAACTAGCATTTTTAGTTAGTTCACTAACCATACTTGCTATCATTTCACAATGTCCTAATTCTTCTGTTGCTATATCATTTAAAAGTGCCTTTCCTTTATCATCTGGCATAGTAAATTTTTGACTGAAATATCTAAAGGCCGCTGCTAGTTCTCCATTAGCCCCTCCAAACTGAGTCATTAAAAATTTAGCCATTCTTAAATCTTTTTTGGAAATATTAATTGGGTAGTTTGTGTGCTTTACATATTTAAACATAAATATTACCCCCTAAATTTTCCCAAGGCCATGGACTATCTACCCATTTAAATGTATTACCTTTTGTATCACATATATCTAGTGGACCATATAAATTTATATATTCTTCTTTAACCTTTTTTTCTTCTTCAATTAATTCTTCTAAATATTTTAAAGCACTTCTATCTTCGGGGTGAGTATCTAAATATAAATTCATATCATTAATAGCAAAAGAATAACACATTACATTATATAGTTTAGCCTCTCTTTCGTTACTTGGCTTAACTTGAATATAAGTCATATTTTTATATGGTTTATATTCATTTTTAAACATATTTCCTCTTAAAAATCCTTCTTTAGCATTTAAAAATTCATTGGGAGAAATATTATCTTTAGTAAGTCCGGAAAGATTTAAAAAGGCAAAATCCATATCACTACTAATATCATTGTTTTCAAAAAACATAAAAAATTTACCTCCTACATTAATGTATGAGATAAACTATTTAACTAAAGTGTTTTTGCCTATTTTAAATTGATTATATAAAAAATTCCTATAACATAAATTAGGAATTTTTATAATTTATTTTACTGCTTCGTATTCATAAATATCTAATAAGTTTTCTAAATCTGCTACCTTTAACATAGTATCACTTACACCATCTAAGAGATTACTACTCTTTATTTCGCCATCAACTACATAAATAATTGCTGGTGTTCTTTCCATATCTATTTCTAAACTATTATTAATTTCAGTAATATAGTTTTCATTATCTTCTTTCATTTTTGTAACATCAAAATAATAAAAATTATCACTTAATTCATATTTATCTATAACTTTTTTTAATGATACTTCTAAATCATAAACATCTTCATCATTTGTATAACCAAAATAGATAAAATAACTACTTGGTACTTCTTGCATTATTTGTTTTAATGATGCTAAATCTTCAATTTTTGAATCAATAGTATTAGAAGTCAGTAAATAACTATTCATTAACCTTTCTTCTTTTTTAACATTAACCCACTCAAATATATAAAGAACTACTAATATAATGCCAAAGAAAACTAATATTGCATAAAAATAATTTTTTAAAGATACATTTTTTGTTAGTTCTTTGTCAATATTTGGTTTCTTTTTACTTCGACTACTTTTAACTTGGGATTTTTTATTCATAGACATTATCCTTTCATAATCATTTTAACACAGATGTTTTTTCTTTGTAAACTTTTATTTGCTTATTGTTACATTTTATGTCAACTTATTCTTCTTCAGCATTATCAGTTTGTAATTTTTTTAAAACTTCTCTTGGTTTAGAACCATTTTGCGGTCCCACTATACCTCTTGCCTCTAGTAAATCTATCATTCTTGCTGCTCTATTAAAACCAAAACGGAATTTTCTTTGAATTAAAGAAGCACTTATTTTTCCAGTCATAATAGCAAATTCTACAACTTCATTATACATTGGGTCATCATAATCATCTGCCCCATTACCACTACCGGAAGAAGAATTAGAACTAGCATTACTTAAAGATATTTCTTCATCATACTTAGCAGTCATTTGTTTAGTACAAAAACTTATCAAACGGGCTATTTCATCATCGGCAATAAAGCAACCTTGAATACGCTCTGGTGTATTTTCTCCCATTGGTAAATATAACATATCACCTTTACCTAGTAATTTTTCTGCTCCAGACATATCTAATGCAGTTCTTGAATCTATCTGACTTGCTACCGCAAAACAAATACGTGATGGAATATTTGCCTTAACTACTCCAGTAATAACATCTGTCGATGGTCTTTGCGTAGCAACGATTAAATGAATACCTGCTGCTCTTGCCATTTGCGTAATTCGCATTATTGAATCTTCAACTTCTTTACTAGCCACTAACATTAAATCAGCAAGTTCATCAATTATTACTACAATATAAGGCATTTTATTAAGTGGCATCTCTGGGTGTTTTTTATTTTCTTTTTCAATATATTCATTATATTCGCTAATTTTTTTAACACCCTTCTCACTAAAGGCATCATATCTTTTTTCCATTTCAGAAACTATTTTTTGTAAAGTAACAGATGCTTTCTTAGGGTCATTTACAACGGGACAAAGTAAATGCGGAACCCCATTATAATTTGATAATTCAACTTTTTTAGGGTCAACTAAAACTAATTTTACATCTCTTGGATTATAATTCATGAATATTGAACAAATTATAGAATTAATACAAACAGATTTACCAGAACCGGTAGAACCCGCTACTAAAAGGTGAGGCATTTTTGTTAAATCAGCCACTATTGGTTTACCCATTAAATTTTTTCCTAAGGCTACCATTATATTATATTTATCTTTAACATTTTTATTAGCCTCTAATATTTCTCTAAAAGGAACTGCGACAATTTGTTCATTAGGTATTTCAATACCAATTGTACTTTTTCCCGGAATTGGAGCTTCAATTCTAACATCTTTTGCTGCTAGGGCTAAGGCTATTTCTTTATTAATCGATAATATTCTACTTACCTTTGTTCCTGCTGGTACCACTATTTCATATTGAGTAACTGCCGGCCCGATATGAATTTCTACTACTTTAGCAGATATTTGAAAATCTTTTAAAACTCTTTCTAAAGTATCTTTATTTCTTAATGTAGTTTCGTTAGATGTTCCTTTTTTAGAATTTTTAATTTCATTTAAAATGCTTATTGGTGGAAGTGTATAAACTCCCTCTTTACTATATTCAAATGTATCAACTGTTATTGGCTCTATTTCAACTACTTCATTTTTAGGTTTACTCTTTACTTCTTCTAAAGAAGTAATAATAACTTTATTATCTTTAGGTATAGGTAATGCTTCTTTAGAGTTTTCTACTCCCTCTACTTCTTCCTCTTCTTCATTATCTTCTTCCCTTTCTACTTTACTTTTTCTTCTAAACATACCTTTTATTTTATTAAAGATATCTACTAATGTTATATCAAATAACATAATTAATCCGAAAGATGCCATTACTACTAAAACGATAATTGTACCAACTTTGGCAAAAAGAAAATATAGGCAAGAAATAAAGACTGCTCCAAGTAAACCTCCCCCAATAGCAATGGAAGTATTACCCGTATTTAAAATAGAAGTTGTATCAATTGTATTTATTCTTTCCATAAATTGATCGAAAGTAATTTTTAAAATTTCACTAGGAGATGCAATTTTATCTAAAAAAGTAAAATGACTAAAAACTAAAATAACTATTACAACTAGATAAAAACCAATTAAACGTGAAGAAAAAAATTTAGGCATTTTTCTTTTTAAAAACATATAAAGGCCAACAAAAAGTACATATAAAACAAAGATAAGCCACCAAGAACCTAATAAGAACATAGCAAATTCTTTAATAAGCATACCGACATAACCAAAACCAAGACCGATAACTCCAATTAAAGCGAGTAATAGTCCTGTTAATTCAACACTCATTCCTTCCTTATTAGCATCTTTTGACCTCTTTCTTTTTGCCATTTTTATCACCAATATTATTATAAACTAAATATCTTTTTTTGACAATTAATTATCTATTTTATATAATTATTTTTAGGTGAATTTTTTATGATAAATGTTGTTTTATTTGAACCAGAAATACCAACAAATACGGGAAATATTATGCGTACTTGTATTGCTACTAATACACATCTTCATTTAATTAAACCACTAGGATTTAAATTAGATGATAAAAGTGTTAAAAGAAGTGGTGTTAATTATATTGATAAATGTCATTATACTGTTTATGAAAATATCAAAGAATTTTTTGAAAAAAATAAAGGTGAATACTATTTTTTAACAAGATATGGCCATACTCCCCATACCAGTTTTGATTATAGTAATAAAGATAGCAACATTTATTTTTTCTTTGGAAAAGAATCAACAGGTATACCTAGAGAAATATTAAAGCCATACATTGATAAGTGTCTAAGAATACCTATGACTAGTGATGTAAGAGCCTTAAATTTAGCAAACACTGTAGCCATTGTTGTATATGAAGCCTTAAGACAACAAGGATACCCTAACCTTTTATTTGATGAACCACATAAATCAAAAAACTTTATTGAAGAAGCATAATCTTCTTATATTCTAAAACTAATAGTTAGACCATATAATTTGGTGGAGGCACTATGAATAATTATAATGGACTAACAGATGCTGAAGTTATTAGAAAAAGAAAAGAATTTGGTAATAATGAACTAACTAAAGTTAAACAAAAAACATTTTGGAAAATACTCTTAGAATCTTTAGGAGACCCCATTATTAAAATATTACTTATTGCGCTTTTTATTAAACTTTTATTTATTTTCTCTAAGTACGACTGGTATGAAACAATAGGTATTGCTATTGCTGTTTTTTTGGCCTCATTTATTTCAACAATCTCAGAATATGGGAGCGAAGAAGCCTTCAAAAGATTACAAAGTGAAGCCGCCAAAATAAAAGTTAAAGTCATAAGGAATAATATTTTAAAAGAAATATTAATTGGTGATGTCGTTGTTGGAGATATTGTTAAACTTACGATGGGTGATAGTGTTCCTGCTGATGGTATTTTAGTTGATGGCACACTTACTTGTAATGAATCATCTCTTACAGGAGAAGCCAAAGAAATCAAAAAGAACAAAGATAATAATCAATTATTTCGAGGGTCTGTTATCATTAATGGTAATGGCTTAATGCTTGTTAAATCTGTTGGTAACAATACCGAATATGGAAAAATATCTTTAGAAATCCAAGAAAAAGAACCAACTTCGCCATTAAAGAAAAGATTATATGGACTAGCCAAAATTATTAGTAAAATTGGGTATATCGGGGCTTTTGTTGTTTCACTCTCTTATCTTTTTAATAAAATAGTTATTGCTAATAATTTTGATTATGACTTAATAATTACAACAATTACAACACCAAAAATAATTCTTAATTATTTAATTTATGCTCTAACACTTTCAGTCACTATTATAATTGTTGCCGTTCCAGAAGGATTACCAATGATGATTACTTTAGTATTATCTTCTAATATGAAAAGAATGCTTAAAGATAATGTTTTAGTAAGAAAACCAACTGGAATTGAAACTAGTGGAAACTTAAATTATTTATTAACTGATAAAACGGGTACTTTAACTAAAGGCGTTTTAGAAGTTATAAGTTTTGTAACTGGAGACTTTTATTCTTTTAAAACTAAACAAGATATTAAAAAATCTCAACTTTATGAAACTTTATATAAATCTATTATGATAAATAATGAAAGTGTTATTAATGATAATTCTATAATTGGGGGTAATTCAACAGATAAAGCCTTAATAAAATTTTTAGATAAAAAGAAAGACAACTATAAAATTGGCAAAAGAATTCCCTTTAATTCTGAAAATAAATATAGCCTTACTAATATTAATGAAGAATTATATATTAAAGGGGCTAGTGAAGTAATTTTACCTAAATGTAAATATTATTTAACTAAAGATAATAAAGAAAAATTATTATTAAATAAAAATTTAATAATTAGAGAAATTGAAAAATATACTAAAAAAGGTATGCGAGTTATTACATTTGCCAAAGGAATAAGTAAAGATAATTTAACATTTATTGGGTTTGCTATTTTAAAAGATGAATTAAGAAAAGAAGCAAGTACTGGCATTAGTTTGATTCAAAATGCGGGAATAAAAGTAATAATGATTACGGGAGATGCTAAAGATACCGCTTTAAATATTGCCAAAGAATGTGGAATTGTAAAAAATACTAGTGATATAGTTTTAACTAGTAAAGAATTTAATAATTTAGAGGAAGAAGAAATTATTAAATTACTTCCTAATTTAAAAGTTATTGCTAGAGCCTTACCTAAAGATAAAAGTCGCCTTGTAAGTATAATTGAAAGTGAAAACTATATTGTTGGTATGACTGGTGATGGTGTAAATGATGCTCCGGCTTTAAAAAAGGCCAATGTTGGCTTTGCAATGGGAAGTGGTACTGAAGTTAGTAAAGAAGCAAGTGATATCATCATCTTAGATAATAATATTTTATCTATAAGTAAGGCGATACTTTACGGAAGAACAATATTTAAAAGTATTAGAAGATTTGTTACATATCAATTAACTGTCAATTTCACTGCCCTATTTTTATCAATTATTGGCTCATACATTGGCGTTAGTACTCCCATTACAATTATTCAAATGCTTTGGCTTAATATGATTATGGATACATTTGCAGGCCTTGCATTTTCCTATGAAACCCCACTTAAATATTATATGGAACAAAAAGTAAAAAGAATTGATGAACCAATTATTAATAAATATATGTATACCCAAATAATATTTACTGGTATGTATTCAGCACTACTTTGTCTATTATTTTTAAAGTTACCATTAATTAAAGAAATAATTAGACCTGATTATAAACATTTTATGACTGCTTACTTTGCTTTATTTATCTTTATTGGAATATTTAATGCCTTTAATGCCAGAAGTGAAAGATTAAATATTTTTGCAAACATTTCTAAAAATAAAGTATTCTTATTTATATTTACTTTTATTATAATTGCTCAAATATTTTTAATTTATAATGGTCATGAATTATTTAGAACTTATGGACTTAAAATAAATGAACTATTATTTGTAGTAATTCTTGCCTTAACAGTTATACCATTTGATTTCTTTAGAAAATTAGTGTTAAAGAAAAAGAGTATAAATATTGAAATTTAAAATATTTATACTCTTTTAATTTTTAATAACCTCTTTTTTTAATAATTTATCTATATTTTTATAATTATATTTTTCATAATCACTATTTTTAATAATATAATCTTTATTATCTACTTTTAAATAATCTAAATAATTAGATAAAACATCTTCCTTTAATTTTTCAAAATACACAACATCATCAACAATTGTTTCTAATTCACTTTCTAAATTATTAGCAAATTCATTAGAGAATCCTACTCTATTATTTATAAATGTATCATTAGTTATAAAAATAAATGTATTATTAAAACAAATTTTATCTCCCCTA
Organism: uncultured Bacilli bacterium; assembly: GCA_944372545.1. Lineage (GTDB taxonomy): Bacteria > Bacillota_I > Bacilli_A > RF39 > UBA660 > SIG200. Next base: position 7,417 of record CALVZO010000028.1, read on the forward strand.
TTATCAATAATATATTTTTCTTTTAATATCTCTTTTATTAAATCTTTGATATTTTTACATGCATCATTATAATGATCAAATAAGATAATACTAAATTTATTATTTTTTAATTTACTAAATAAGTGTTCATCATTATAACCAACATAACCTTGGACAGTTCCAATTAACTTTGTTATATCAAGACTATTTTTAAATTCTTTTAAATCTATTCTTAAAAAATTACTCATTGGGTAGTTTTCTGCAAGCACTTTTATTAAAGTACTTTTTCCTAAATATTCTTCTCCTTCTAAAACTACTTTTAAAAATCCTTCTCTATTTTCTAAATTATTCTTAATTAAATTAATAATTTTCTCGGTATATTTATCTACTCCATATAATTTATTATTTATAGTATTTTTTAAATTATCTAAAAATTCTAGTTTTGTAAAATTAAAATTAGTCTTTCTTTCTAATACATTAATAATATCATCTTCTGAAATATTTCTTCTTTTTTTCTTATCATAATTACTTATTTTTTTATTTAAAATATTTTCTTTATTATAAATATTTAAGGCTTCTTCATAATTATTATGTTTTATACACTCTTCTTTTTTCCTTTTTAATAATTCTAATTCTTGATATATTTTTCTTTTTTCATCATTTTTATTATTTTCAATTACTACTTTAGAACATATAGAGTCTAAAAAATCAATTGTTTTATCAGGATTTTTTTTATTAGTAATAAATTTATCAGCATACATTATTACTTTATCTATAACTTCTTCACTTATTTTAACAAAATGATGGGCTTCGTATTCTTTTTTTACTTTTAATAATATTTCTTTTGTTTCTTCCTTATTTGGCTCATCAATATTTACAACTTCAAATCTTCGCATTAAGGCTAAATCATGAGAAAAGAATTTATTATATTCATAGTTAGTAGTGGCTCCGATACATTTAATTTTTCCTCTTGCAAGTGCCGGCTTAAAAATATCTCCGGCAGTTATAGCGCCTTCTGCTCCCCCAGCATTAACCATTGCATGGATTTCATCAATAAATAAAATGATATCTCTATTTTGTTCTAACTCTTTAATTATTTTCGTTAGTTTTTCTTCAAATTCACCTCGGTATTTAGTCCCCGATACAAGAGATCCCATCTCTAACATAACTACTTTAAAATTATATAAATTATCAGGTACTTCTTTTCTTTTAATTCTTCTTACTAATTCTTCAACTATGGCAGTCTTTCCTACCCCAGCATCTCCGATTAATATTGGATTATTCTTTTTCTTTCTTAAAAGAGTTTCAATTATTAAATCGATTTCTTTATCTCTACCTACCACTACTTCATTATCATCAACTACATCATTTAAAATAATTCCTGTTTCATATATTTCTAACTTTTTGTCTTTTCCTTTTTCAACATTATTTAAATTTTCATATAAAGTATCTATATCTAAACCAAGACCAATAAGTAAGCGAATTGCAATACCTTCTCCTTCTTCAAATAAAGATAATAATAAATGTTTTACTAAAACTTTACCATTATTATTTTCTTTTGCTAAAACTTCTGCATTACTTACTACTCTTTTTAACATTGGGGTATACAAATTAATTTCACTTTGAATATTAGAAGTTCCTACTACAATGAGAAGTTCTTTTTTAAATAATTCATAAGTTAAATTATATTCTTGAAAAAACTTAGCACTATCTTTATCTAGAGCAAGTATAGAAAGAAGTAAGTGTTCTGTTCCTACATATGGTTGCTTTAATTCATACCTCTCTTGTTCTGCTCTTTTAAAAATATTAGTTAAATGCATACCAAAATTATTAAACATAAAATATTTCTCCCTTACAATTCTATGTTAATTATGAATTATTTATTTGAATTTTATGCATAAAAAAACTTTCCGAAGAAAGTTCTTTAACTACTATATATAAGCAATTATTGTAATTAACACTAAGATAATAACTAGTATTCCTAAAATAAATTGCCAAATATATTTTATCCATGTTTTATATTCAATGTCTAAATATGATAGTCCAATAAGTAATATTGCACTTGTTGGTAGACAAAGTTGAACAAAACCGTAAGTAGTTGTAAATATAAATTGTAATAATTCTGCACTTGTTGTATATGTACTAGTGAAGAATGTTCCTACTAAATAACCTGTATAACCAAAGTCAGTATGTACTGCATTAGAAATAAAGGCAAATAATGTTGTTAGATATGGATTAATTTTATCAATACCACCAAATACTAAATCGATAATTGTTGGCATAACTGGAACCATATAATCCACTATCATAATCATATATACAGCAATAAGGAAAAATATTGGTTTGGCAAATTTTTTAGCACCTTCTTTGTAAGATTCAAGAAAATCTGCTACTTTTATTCTTTCAATTAAAGCAATAAGAATACTAAATACTCCTAAAAATGCTGATTCAACAAATAAGTTCCAAGCACCAAAAGGTGTTTTTTCGGCTGCTAAACCAAGTAATGAAGAGAATATTTCGACATCACTTATTTTTAAGCCCATTAACCATACATGGAAATTTTCAAACCAGTCAATTCCAAATATACCTTTCCAGTTAATATAACCAAGAATAGTTACAATAAACATTAAACTGAAAATCACAACAATTGGCCATGCTTTTGCACTTTTTTCTAATTTTTCTATTTTGTATGGATCAGATTCTACTTCATTTACTTTATTATCTTTTAATGTTTTCTTTATATGTAATACATTAAATAAGTTAAATAAAATGTAAGAAATAACTAAAACAATTAAACGATAAATAATACCTGTTGTATACTCTAATCCTGTGTAAAAGTTAAAGTAATAAGCACCTTCACCACCAAACATATTACCAAAAATTCCGATTAATATTGAACCAAAAGTTACACTAAATGCTGTAATTTTATCTAATTTCATATTTAAAATTACAGAAATAATAAATGGAACAAATATAAATGCTGCAAAATTTTGGACAAATAATGAACCCATCGCAGTAAATAGTAATGAAACTGCTAAAGCAAATACAATTTCCTTTCCTTTTAATTTTTCTGAAAGAGTTAAAACTAATTTCTTATAACTTGCGCTTTTAGATAATATGGTATAAAATCCACCAAGCACTAATAAGAAAATAATTTTATCTCCCCCAAAATTCATACCATAGTAGAATAAATTAGGAATATCTGTTATACCTAAATTAGCACTACCATAATTTTGATAAGTTGCACCACTAAAATAGCCAAAATCAAAAATCCAAGTAAGAGCCATAAAAACTAAAATTATAGTAGAAATTAATTTTATTTCTGTATGTTTTTTAGATTTCCAAAGTGTTAAGGCTATTCCCGCAATGCCTAAAATCAATACAACTACTAGACTAACAATTTGTGTTACTGTCATTTTTTTACCTCCTATTCATGATTATAACACCTAGCAACCTAAAAAAAAAGAGTTTTTAGCATAATAGCGCTAAATAACTCAATAAATGAAATTAATTTTTAAAATATATATTAAATTATAAATTATTTTTACTTAATTTTTTATAGGCTACAGTTAAATTATTTTCATATTTTCCTTTTATAACTAATTTATAAAACTCTTTTCTTATATTAGAAATAACCGGTATTTCATCAATTAAATTAAATATATCTTTTAAATTGATTCTTTTATAAATTCTTAATAATGCTTTATTACACTCTTCATTTTGTAACCCAACAATATATTCTAAATATTTTATTTTTGCTCTATTTTCTTTAATTGCTGATGATGTATTATTTATGCAATCTTGCATTTTAGTATTATTATGTAAGCATTCTTCCATAACCTCATCAGTATAAGTTGAAAATAAGCAAGAACCACAATCAAAAATTGGTACAAAAGTTAATTTTTCACTTTCTTCATCTTTTAAAAACCCCAATTACCATTATGTCTATCTATGTTTCCTATTAAACAGTCTACTATAAACATATCCCAAAAGTTTTCTTTTAATTCTTCTAAATTAATATTATATGTGCCTATTTCTACTATATGATATATATCTTTTATTTCTCTTTTAAAGTGGTCTTGTTCAATACTAGCATTTTCAAACTTTTCAAATTCAACTAATTTTAAATTATCTGTTGTAAAATCTTCACACGCACATACAAATATATCTTTTCCATCTTTTTTATAAGTACCTAGTACAACTTTTTGAGTTTCAAATCCACACAATTCAAATATCTTAGTCCCTATATATTCTGAAAAAACATTATTAATATAAGAAATAGCCAATTTTGGCGATCTATTGGGATCAGGAAATTTAACTAAATATTTTTTATTATCTAAAACCATAGTTTTTTTCTTTTCACTCCCAGTATATTCTGGAGTAATTTCTTTGGCTTTAGAAAAATCTATTAATTGCATAAATAATTCCTCTATTCTTTTTTTAACAACTCTTCATCAATAAATTCTCTTGCTTCTTCAATATTATCTGTTTCAACAAAAACATTATCTCTGTCATCTTCAACAGAATATCTTGTATATTATCCTCTTATGTAATGATATATATTATAACCTTTATAGTTTTCTTCATATGTATCATATCTTCTTCGCATAGGACCTTTACATCTTAAATCTTGCATCTCATATTCTTTAAAATTATACTTCATAAAAACCTCTTATTAATCTTTATTAATTGGCTTCATTGTGGGGAATAATATAACTTCTCTAATTGTATCACTTTCTGTAAATAACATACATAAACGGTCTATTCCATAACCAATTCCACCAGCAGGTGGCATACCATATTCTAAAGCCTCAATGAAGTCCATATCGATATCATTTGCTTCGTCGTTTCCAAGTTCTCTTTCCTTAAGTTGATTTTCAAATCTTTCAAGTTGGTCTATCGGATCATTTAACTCAGTATAAGCATTGGCAAATTCTTTACCACCAATAAATAATTCAAAACGATCAACAAATCTTGGATCTTTTGGATTTTTCTTCGTAAGTGGTGATATCTCTATTGGGTGCCCATATAAAAATGTTGGCTCAATTAAAGTATCTTCTACATATTTTTCAAAGAATAAATTAACTATATGTCCAAATGTCTTTTGATGTTCTTCTACCACTATATTATGTTCTTTTGCAAGATTTAGTGCCTCTTCATCACTGCTAACTTTAGTAAAATCAATACCTGTTACCTCTTTAATTGCATCAGTCATACTAATTCTCTTCCATGGACCTTCTAAATTAATTTCTTTTCCCAGCCAAGTATATTGCATTTTTCCTACTACTTCTTTGGCGATTTTTTGAAACATCTTTTCTGTTAAATCCATCATACCCTCTAAATCAGAATAAGCAAGATATGCTTCCATTAAAGTAAATTCTGGATTATGTTTTGGATCCATACCTTCATTTCTAAATACTCTGCCAATTTCATAAACTGCTTCCATGCCTCCTACTAAAAGTCTTTTTAAAGGAAGTTCTAGGGCAATTCTTAAATACATATCTAAATCTTGTGTATTATGATGAGTAGTAAAAGGTCTTGCTGATGCTCCAGTTAAAAGAGTTGTAAGTATTGGTGTTTCTACTTCTGTAAATCCTTCTTCGTCCATAAAATTTTGAATACATCTAATAATTTTCGGACGCATAAAAGCAATACTTTTTGCTTTTTCATTAGTTATTAAATCAACATAACGTCTTCTATAACGTTCTTCTATGTCTGTTAAACCATGAAATTTTTCTGGTAATGGCTTTAAGGTTTTAACTAAATGTGTATACTTAGTAGCATGAACAGTTAATGCCCCAGTATTAGTTTTACAAACCCAACCAGTAATACCAATAATATCTCCTAAATCACAAGATTTATATAATTCGTATTCATCTTCTCCTACATCACTTATACTAATATATACTTGAATATTGCCAAATTTATCTTGTAAATCCATAAATCCAGCTTTACCACTTCGGCGTTTACTCATAATTCTTCCGGCAATTATTACTTCATTTTTACTAATCTCTAATTCTTCTTTACTTGAATTTTCATATTCTTCTTTAATTTTTTTTGAATTACTTGTCACATCAAAACGATGGCCAAAAGGATCAAGACCTAATTCTCTTAACTTTTCGGCTTTTTCTCTTCTTACTAATTCTTGTTCTGTAAATTCACGCATATAAATCACCTACTAAATAGTATAACATAAAAAAATAGCCTTATAAAGGCCATTTTTACTGCATTTCTTTAAATTTTATACATTTTTGATTTATTTTTAGTAGCAAAATAAGCAACACCTGCAACTAATAGGACACCACCAAGCGCAATATATGGTAATGATGAACCAGTTTGGGGATTTTCACTTGGAGTATCTGGAGTTGTACTAGTAGTTACATCTTTATTATCATTTCCAATTGCAATAGTTATTTTACAGTCTTCTTCACCAGAAACTTTATAAGTAAATGTAAATAAACTAAATTCACCATAAACTGTATCTGGAGATGCTAATACTACAGACCATACACCATTTGTTTCATTTTGAGTGCTAATTGCAAATTCTGAATTTGATATACTATTAACGGCAGTTATATCTGCACCACCCTGCTCAGTTAATGTAACACTTACACTATCTTGTGGCGTATTTTGATCAATTATATAACCAACTGTACATGTACGATTACCTTCACTATCTACTTCTCCGCAAGTATAAGTTATTTCTGATGCGGCTGATACAGTAAAAGGAAGTACTGCTACTAAACTCATTACTACAAAACCTAAAAATTTTTTCACTTTAATCCTCTCCTACTCTTATTATGTCAATATTATATCATAAAAATACAAAAATCTACATTATTTTTATTTTTTTTAATTAAAATGTGTCAAATTGTGTTATTATATATAATAAGGAGAGAACATTTATGATCAAGATTCTTTTACAGATTAAAAATAATCAATTATACTTTCAAATAAAAAAGCGTCTTAATAGTGAACAAAAAAATTTAATAAATACTAATATCATAAGTCAAAATGAATTAGTATTTAGTGATGAATATATAATCCAAAATATTAAATTAGTTCATATCTTCTTAAAAGAATTAATTAATACTAATAATATTAATACTATAGTTATAAAAGAATCACTCATTGCTCCCTTAATTTTACATGTTTCCGCAAATATATCGAATATAAAATCTCTATATTTACTTGAAGAATCTATATTAAATTATAAAACTTGTGAAAAAATAATTAAAACTAATACAATTGAATATGTATCATTATATAATTTACCTACCTATTTATTAGAAATGTTAGATAAAGAAGGTATACAGGTAAGTTCTCGTAATGAAATATTATTCCTAAGTAAGTTTATGATGCAAAATAATTTAAATACCTTCTCATCATTATATTATAAAACTGCGATTAACTTAGAATTACCTTTAACTAAAGAAGATGAAGAAGATTTTATTTCTTTTATTAATATTAATAAATATTTAAAAACTATCTATTTAAATAAAGTAATTAAGAGTGATATTGAAAATATATTAGAAATATTATATAAACAGAAATTAAAAAATATTAGAATTTATATTAAAGAAAATATACAAGATATAAATTTAATTGAATATTTAAAGAAAATTAATAAAACTAATGCCAAAATAAATAATATTCAGTTTAAAATAGATTATAGTGATAATTATTTAGAAGAAAATTTAATTGATCAAATAAATTTAAATACCATTAAATTATGTATTTATTTATCTCTAACTTTTATAAGTATTGTTGTTTGTTTTATTTTCTATTCTAACTATACAGCGATGGAAAAAGTAGAAGATATTCAAAATGATATAAATACTATAATTGCGGAAAATAAAGATTTGTATGAAGAACAAGAACAAGATAATCAATATAATAATATAAATTATGATGATGATATTATAATTGAAAATAATATTAAAGAAATTACTAACTATGAAGTTGCTAGTTTAAGAGAATTAAATGAAGACATAGTAGGTTGGTTAAAAGTAAATAATACTAATATTGACTACCCTGTTGTTCAAGCAGATGATAACGAATATTATTTAAATAAAAATTTAAAAAAAGAAAAAGATATTAATGGTTGGATTTTTTTAGATTATCGGGCTGATAGTATTAACTTATCTCAAAATAATATTATATTTGGTCATAATATGTATTATAGTGGGGTTATGTTTGGTACTTTATATAAAGCAAAACAGTCTAGTTGGTATACAAATCCGGAAAATCAAATAATTGAATTTGATACTTTATATGGGAAAATGAAATGGCAAATATTTTCTATTTATGTTACCCCAATAACTAATGATTATTTAATTGCTAACTTTAGTAGTGATGCAATATTTCAAGATTTTATTGATACAATAATGGATCGTAGTAAATATGATTTTAATGTTCCAGTATCTACAGAAGACAAAATATTAACCTTATCAACATGTTCAGATAATGGTCAAAAAAGATTAGTAATTCATGCTGTTTTAATAAGTGAATAATTTCACTTATTTTTTTAGCATAAAAAAAGTTGGCTTAACCAACTATTTCACAAGTAAATGAACTTACTGATAATGATAAAGTTATATTACTATCTTTTATACCATCTTGAATAACCCCTGTTTTATTAACTAACTTTAATTGGGCTTTTATTTCTTCATCAGTTCCATCTTTTAACCCAGTAACAGACCCCCTAAAGACTTGTGTATAAGAATTACTTGCCGTAAATAAATTTGCAGTATTAAAGTCATATACTTTATCACCACTACTAGTTGTTATAGTAAGTACTATTTGTTCAGCACTTTTTGTACTCATATTTTGAAAATTAGTATATAAATTTTTACTAGTCCCTGTAGAAGATGCTACTATATTTAAATTATAATCACATTTGAAAGTACCTGCTCCAGTTACCGAAATTTTTCCTAAAACTTCACTTGTTTCTGTTAAAGTAGTTCCATTACTACTAGCATAATATGTAACATCGCTTCCTTGTTGTAACATTTGTATTGCAGAGACATCTAAAGTTAAATTATTATTAGCAGAAGTTATTGCTACACTTCCAACTTCACCAGCAGTTATGTCGACTTTTGTATTAGTAGAATTATTATTAGTTACTACTTGAAAGTATGCATATGTTGCTCCAATGACTAATAATATTAATAATAATATAACGATTATTAAAGGTATTATAACACTCATATTAAGAGTGCTTTTTTCTAATATTTCTTCTTGATTATTGATTTTTGTTGATTTATTTTTACTAACACTCGTCTTCTTTTTTGTTTCCATCTAAATCAAACCTACTTTTCTTATATTCTAAATTGAGTATACTATAATTAAAGTTTTTTTTCAATATTATAAACAAAAAAATCCAAAAATGGATTTTAATTTTATTTTAATTATTCAACTAATGTACAATTAAATGCCGTCGCAACAATAGACAATTTAATATCTGAACCATTTAGTGCTGTTTGATCAATTTTACTACTATTAACTACTACTAAATTAGCAGTTATATTTGAAGGTGCCGCAGAAGTTATATTACTTAAAGTACCTCTATAAGTAATTTTATTATTTGTAAATAAATTAGCAGTGTGAAAATCATAAGTTGTACTATTTACTTTCAAATAAACTTGGCCAGCACTTTTTGTAGACATACTTTGAAACTTTGTATATAAGTCATTTGTTGCAGTCTTTGTTATTTCTAATGTATAAGTACAATTAAATGTTCCTGCTCCTGCTACAGATACAGTTGCAATTGTCTTTGGTGTTGATGATCCACTTGCATAATAAGTAATATCATTTCCCTGTTTTAACATTTGACTAGCAGATAAATTAAGCGATAAATCACTATTTGCAGATTTTTTTAATGATACCCCAGAACCTAATGCTCCAGTTGATGCTTGAATAGTGGCTGGTGTTTTAAAGTTATTATTTGATGCAAAAGTAAAATATGCATAAGTTGCTCCCACTGTCAATAATCCAAGAACTGCGATTGCAATAATTGTTGGTACTACTATTTTTTTAGTTTCAAATTCCATTATTAATCCCTCCTTTTCTTATTTTAATTACATCTTCAATTTACTATAAATTTTTAATAAGTTCAATCTTAATTATCTATTCTTGACTCTTATTGACACATTTTTCTATCTCTTCTAAATTAATTTTTAATCTTAAATTATCTGGGTCTAATTTTATAGCCATCAATATATTTTGATACGCCTCTTCATAATAACCTAAATTATATGCACAAATACTCATTAAATCATATATAAAACTATTCCAAGCATATACTTCATTTATATAACTATCACTTTTATTTTTAATAGTAAAAGCCTGTTTTAAATAAAGATAAGCATTATAATATAATTCTTTTTCATAATATAAGTAAGCAAGTTCAACATATGCTTCTCTTAAATATGGGGCTTCTTCTATTGCTTTTAAATACCAGTTAATTGCATCACTTTTATTATTTAACCCATTGTAACTTCTTGCAATAAAACGCATTGATGCTGCCCTTTCATCTTTCCAAGTTGCTCTTTCTAATTCTAAATGTTTTTTTAATGTTTTAATTGCATCTTCCCATCTCCCGTAATACATATATTCTCTCCCTAAGTAATGCATATTTCTATCATTTTCACTATCTTCTTTAACACTTAATTCTAAAAGAGGGAGATAATTACTTCTTGATTTAGTCCTATCTGGAAAGTGATTTAAAACAATTTCTCTACAAGTTACTTCTTTTTCTTCCAATAAATTAGTAAGAACTTCATGTACTGGGTGGGTCCATTTATAATAGCCATTTTTATGAATTTTATTTAACATAAATGTAGTTGCGGGATTTTTATATTCATCAAAAGACCAATTATATGTATATCTTACTCTTGTTACATCATCATTCCAAATATTTAATAAGTTCTCTTTCCAACCACTTGTAAATACTTCGTCTAAATCAGTACAAACACATATTTCATAATCTTTTGGAACTAACTCTAAAGAAGCATTTCTTGCTTTATCAAACCGAAAAGGATTAAATACTTTTTCGTGCACTTCTACTCCCAATTCTTTTAAAATGCTTACAGTGTTATCAGTAGAGCCAGTATCTAAAACAATTATTTTATCGGCTTCCTTCATTGATTCATACCATCTTCTTACAAACTTCTCTTCATTTTTAGTTATTGCATAAACACAAACTTTATAATTTTTCAAAATATCACCTAAAATAGTTTATGCTTAATTTATTATTTTGTTTTTACTAATAGACATAAAGAAAAGCCATAGAAATCTATGACTTGTCTAAAATTACGCTGTTGGTCCAGTATCTCCAGTAGGTCCTGTTGGTCCGGTTGGCCCCGTTGGTCCGGTTGGCCCTGTAGGTCCCGTTGGTCCAGTTTCTCCTGTAAGGCCTTGAATTCCAGTTGCTCCCGTATCTCCAGTTGGCCCTGTTGGTCCTGTTTCACCTATAGGTCCTGTTGGTCCTGTCGGACCAGTTACACCTTGAGAACCGGCAATACCTTGAACACCTTGAATTCCTTGCGGTCCAGTTGCACCCGTTGGTCCTGTTGGACCTGTTGCTCCTTGAGGTCCCGTAGAACCTGTTGCACCTGTAGGTCCTGTTTCACCCGTTAAACCAATTAAACCTTGAATACCTTGTAATCCTTGAGCACCGGTGGCTCCAGTTGCACCCGTTGGTCCGGTTGGTCCCGTTGGTCCAGTAGGTCCTGTAACACCTTGAGGTCCTGTAGAACCTGTTGGTCCAGTAGGCCCTGTAACACCTTGAGGTCCTGTAGAACCTGTTGCACCGGTCGGACCAGTTACACCTTGAGAACCGGCAATACCTTGAACACCTTGAATTCCTTGCGGTCCAGTTGCACCCGTTGGTCCTGTTGGACCTGTTGCTCCTTGAGGTATTACTAAATTTAAAATAAAGTTTGGAGAAATTCCCGTAATACTAGCACTTGCCGCAGTACCTGGGGCTCCAGTAGTAACTGTCCCTATCGCAAAAGTGGCATTAATTGGAGTACCACCATTATTACAGCAACAACAATTTTGGGGTATATGATTTTTATTATAATTATCTATTATACATTTTGCTCTTTCGATATTATTCATTTTAACCTCCCAATATAAATTATGAAATATAATAGATATTGGGGATTACAAATATCTAAAAAAATCTAACTATTAACGTAATTTAGTTAGAATTTCTTTTAAAGTTTCAATAAATTTATTTAATTCTTCATAAGTTGTTAAGTAAGAAAGGTTTATTCTAATACTTTCCTTACTTCTTTCTAAATCATGAGTTAAATTATATACACTTTCACTATAAGAATTTTCATCACTACAAGCCGATTTAGTCGAAACAAAAATTCCTTCATCACTTAAAGCCCGCATTAAAGTTTCAGATTTAACACCGCTTACACTTATATTTAAGATATGAGGTATACAATATTCATTACTATTAATGAATATACCGGTAATTTCTTTTAATTTATCTTGTAAATATAGATTTAATTTTTGAACATATTGATAATTCTTATCTAAGTCAGTAATAGATAAACGAAGTGCCTTAGCAAGTGATGCAATTAATGGGTGAGCAGGTGTTCCACTTCGGTAGATAGTTGTTGAATTACCTCCATGAATTAATGGCTCTAACATAATCTTTTTCTTTTTTACTAAAGCCGCAATTCCTTTTAATCCATATATTTTATGGGCAGAAAAAGAAAATAAATCGACATTTTCTAAATTAGTACTAACTTTTCCTATACTTTGAGTCATATCAACATGAAAAAAACATTTAGAATAATTTTTTAAAAGTTCACCAATTTCTTCAATATTTTGCTTAATACCTATCTCACTATTTATATGATTTATAGTGACTAAAATTGTATCTTCCCTTAATAAACTTTTTAAATTGTCAATATTTATTAAACCATTACTATCACTTTCTACATAAGATACAGAAAATCCAATATTTTCTAAATATTTAAGGACTTCATTTATAGAAGAGTGTTCAAATTTTGTTGTAATAATATGTTTTCCCCGATTTTGATATTTCAAACAAATTCCTTTTAATGCTAAATTATTTGCTTCAGAAGAAGAACTAGTATAAATAACATCACAATTATCTATTTTTAATAAGTTTTTAATTTGTTTGGTGGCTCCATTTATTAAATTGTTTGCATTGATACCTAGTAAATGATTAGAATTAGCATTACCGATAAATTCCAAATTAAGAGCATTAAAACTAAATAAAACACTTTCATTTACTGGGGTTGTTGCTGAATAATCTAAATATATCACTTTTCCTCACCCTTTAATAAATCTTTAAGAGCAAATATGATACTTCCACAAGAATTACCTAAAACCATTACTAATATATAAAGTACTACTTGAAAAGACCACACATTAGCAGCGCTAAAATAAAACATATTTGCAACAGAGTGTTCAAAACCACATAAAATAAATGTCATAACTCCTAAAAAGATATTCATATATTTTGCAATTACATCGCTACCCTTTTTATAATTATTTACTGCCAGATACATAAGTATGCCACAGAAAAACGCTAATATAAAGATACTTAATAAATTATCATTTAACTTTGTTTGGACAAGGATTTTGGCACTTTCCTTATATACTTTAAATCTAGTTAAAGAAATTAAATTACCTACTAAAAAAGTTCCTAAAAAATTACCAATTAATGTTAATAATAATTCCCATAAATAACTTAGTTTATTAGATAAAACATAACCTATTTTACCAGTATAAAGATTATAACCACAAATACAGATAGTTAAAAGCCCTAAAGAAAATAAAAATGACCCTAACATTTTGTTTTCTAAAGCCAGATATACAGTCCCAGCAATACCTATCATAATACCTGCATATATACTTTTAATTAAAATTGACAAAGATTTTTTAAAAAATGCATACATCAATACCACCTACTACAAGATTATATCACACTAATAATCTTTACAAAATAGAAAAAACAATATATAATTTAAAAGTTCGTTTGAAGGGAGTTATTATGAAAAAAACAAAAATTGTCTGTAGTATTGGTCCATCTAGTTGTAACACAGAAGTATTTCAAAAAATGGTTTTAAATGGGGCTAATGTAGCAAGAATTAATTTTTCTCACGCGACCATTGAAGAAAGAGAAAATGTAGTTAAGGTTGTTAATGAAGTTCGCGCCCTAACTAATCAAACTATTGGAATACTTTATGACACTAAAGGACCTGAATTTAGATGTGGAATTAATAAAGAAGAAGGAATTAATTTAGAAAAAGGAAAAACAATAAAAATAGTTAAAGAAAGTATTATTGGTAATGAAGACGCATTTTCTGTAAATCACCCAACTGCAATTGATTCTTTAAAAGTAAATGATATTATTTTATTAGAAAATGGCTTAATGAAATTAAAAGTTATTGAAAAAAATATTGATTCAGTTAATTGTGAAATTATTAATGGGGGTATTTTAGGTAGTAAAAAAAGTATATCTGTACCGGGAGTTAAATTAGATATACCTTTTATATCAGAAACTGATTATGAAGATATAGTTTATGCTTGCGAACATGAAGGTAATTTTCTAGCATTATCATTTGTGTCTAATAAAGATGAAGTTTTAAAAGTTAGAAAGATTTTAAAAGAAAAAAATAGAGAAGATATGAAAATAATTGCGAAAATTGAAAGCCAAACTGGTCTTCAAAATTTAGAAGAAATAGCAATTGTTAGTGATGGTATTATGGTTGCAAGAGGAGATTTAGGTGTAGAAGTTCCAATGGAAGACTTACCTATTTGTCAAAAGAAAATTGCCCAAGTTTGTCGTAAATATGGTAAAATTTGTATAGTTGCAACAGAAATGCTTGAAAGTATGAAAAAAAATGCAAGACCTACTAGAGCCAAAGTTACCGATATTGCCAATGCTGTTTATATTGGCGCAGATGCTGTTATGTTAAGTGGGGAAACAACAACCGGCATGTATCCAGTTGAATCAGTATCATTTATGGCAAGCATTTGTGAACATATTGAAGATAATCATGATTATAATAATATTTATGCGAAAGAAAAAGCCATTAATCCAACTGATGCTATTTCTAAAAGTGTTTCAATTATGGCTAATGATTTAAAATGTAAACTAATAGTTATTCCAACTATTTCTGGTTATTCTGCTAAATTAGTTTCAAATTTTGAACCATCTTGTCCAATTTTAGCCTTAACTACTAAAGAAGAAGTGGCAAATACTTTAACTCTTAATTATGGGGTATTTCCAAAAGTAGTTAAACATTTTAATACAACCGATGAAATATTAGATAATGCGAAAGAAGAAGCCATTAAGTTTATGAATTTAGAAAAAAATGACATTATCATTATTACTGGTGGTTATAATAATAAGAATAATCAAGAAGCAGTTGATACAAACTTAATGAAAATAGAAACAATTTAAAAAGACCTGAATTTATATCTTCAAGTCTTTTTTATTATTCTGCTTTTCTATAAGAACAGTCATAACCTAAAGTTCCGGTAAAATGATTTCTTATATCTGACCAAGTTGTAGAATTAGTTATACCATATTCTGTTTCTAATTCACTATCTGTTTTTTCTCTTGTAATGGTAATTTCTAAATCATCATTATCAAAACTAGCACTTCCAGTTATATTATTAATAGTTATTGAATTATAAGCGTTATATTCTGCTAAATAATTTGTATATTCTGTTTCATCACTAAATTTAAATATATATTCTTGACTATAAATATTACCATAAACATTTTTAGCAGTATCTGTATCAATTATACCAAACTTTTCTCTAACAACCATTGAAGCACTATTATTTTCTACTACTTGTTCTTTTGAACTACATACTAAATAACCTTTTATTTCACTTAATATTACTACTAAATCTGCTTCTACTTCTCTTGTTTTTTCACCAGCACTTACTTTTATTTTTACTTTATAAGTTCCTGCTGAACCATTTAAATAATTATTAACTTCTTCACTATTAACAAATTCATATGAATAAGTCGTATTTACTTCTTCAATAAAATCAGTGGGATTAACACTTTCTCCTACTACTTTATAAACTTTTTTAGTATTAACTTCTAATTCAGTATTATCTACTACTACCACACTACCACTTTCTCGTATTTCTCCACAAGATATAGTATAGGTATAAGTTCCTGGAGTATTTACATTAACTCCTGTAGTATCTATTGTACAATTAGTTACATCAGTATTAGTAATTGTTGCGTAATCATTAATATTAGTAGATAAAGTATCTCCTAAATTAATTTCTAAATTTCTTGTAGTTATTTCAATTTTAGGTTTATTATTTAAAATATCTGTATATTTTAAGACATAATATGTCCCAAACCCAATACCAAATAATACAAGTATAATCACAATAACAAAAATTGTTTTATTATTTTTTTTCTTTTTTGGCTCTTTTTCTGGCTCTAAAGATATCGGTGGTGTAACTCCAATAGAATTAGGTTCAAATCCTGGCATTGGATTTATATTTTGAGGATTAGTATACGCTGGCTCTGGTGTTACTGGATTACTTGGTGGTGGTGCCATTACTGTACTTGGATTACTATTGGGATTTATTCCCGGATTATTTAAATTATCATTTAAATTTTGACTATTTAATGGACTTGGATTTAGAGTTTGATCATTAACTGGATTATTCATAACTACTCCATTATTCACTAAATTACTAGGATTATTATTAACTATATTACTATTTAATCCATTATTTATTACTTGATTATTTTGATTTCCTAAATCAAGACTTTCTAAAGTTTCTTCATTAGTACTTAAAACATTATTATTTATATTAGAATTAGGCATATTATTATTCGGAGTATTATTAACACTTCCTAAAACATTACCACCTAAATTTGAACTATTATTATTTAAATCATTATTCATAACATCAAGCCCCTTTTACTTTCCTACTATAATTATATATTTAATTAAATAATTTTTCAACCAATTTTTTGAATTCTTCGCCCCGAGTTTCAAATTTGTCATATTGATCCCACGATGCACTAGCAGGAGATAATAAAACAATTTCGTTATCTAAAGCATTTTCTTTTATTTTTTGCATCGCTAATTCTAAAGTTTTACAACTATAACATTTTATTCCCATAGATTCAGCATATTCTTTAACTCTTTCTGTAACACTGCCAATTCCATAAATACATTTTACTTTATTTATTTCTTTATCAAGTTCATGAAAATCTTGACTTCTTTCCATACCACCCAAAATTAAATGGACATTTTCTCCCATTGTTTTTAATGCTGTTAAAGTAGAAGTTGGATTAGTGGCTTTACTATCATTATAAAACTTTATCTTTGATTTACTATCTACTACTTCAATTCTGTGTTCTACCCCATTAAAATTACTTAAATAATTTTTAATAATATCTTTATCTATTTTAAATTCTTTTAATACCATTAAACTTGCTAAAATATTTTCATAATTATGACTACCCACTATTTTTATATCTTCTAACTTAATAATTAATTCTTTATTTAAATATATTCCTAGGTTATCATAATAATTTATATCATTATTAAAATATACTATATTAGATTTAATATCTTTTACTAAATCAAGACTATCTTTATTTTGATAATTAATAATTGCTAAATCATTATTAGTATGATGATTAAATATTTTTTTCTTAACATTTTTATAATTTTCATAAGTTCCATGAAAATCTAAGTGCGTTGGACATAAATTAGTTAAAATGCTAATATCAGTTTTAAAATCTTTTAAATTATATAATTGATGATCAGATATTTCTAAAACAAGAATAGAATTTTCTTTTACTTCTTTTACTATTTCACTTAAAGGAATACCAATATTTCCTCCTAAATAGACATTATACCCTGATAATTTTAGTAAATTATAAATAATTGTTGTCGTAGTAGTCTTTCCATTAGACCCAGTAATACCAATTATTTTGGTATTCTCTGGTAAATAGTGATATGCTACTTCCATTTCATTAACTACTTCTATATTTAGAGATTTTGCTTTTAAAATACAAGGGTGACTTGGTTCAATTCCTGGATTTTTTATAACTAAATCAAAAGTTTTATCTAATAACTCTGTTCCTTCATCACTTCTTATAAATTTAACATTTAATTTATTTAACTCTTCAATTAATTTTTCATCTTGATTATTTTTATCAGTTACAATAATTTCATTTTTACCCGCTAGTAATTTAGCAACAGATTCCCCACTTCTAGCCATTCCTAGTACTAATATTTTTTTATCATTTATCATTTAAACACACTCTTTCTATTATTAATTTATCTCTTTTTAATATCTTATAAGTATTATTTATAATACTTTCATTTAGTTTACTATAATAAATTTTTAAACTACTCTTATTTCCCTTTAACTTATTTATTTTCTCTATTATAAATTTATCTAAAGTAATAATTTCCCCTTTATATATTTTTTTTATTTCATCTTTTATAATTGGATAATGAGTACACCCTAGTATTAAGGCATCACTTCCCTTTGCCCTTTCTAAATACTCTTTTAATACCTTATTAACATCTTTTTTAATATTACCTTCAATAATCGGTACTAAAAGAGGGGTGGCAATTAAATTTAATTTAGTATTAATATATTTTTGAAAAGCATTAGTTTTAATACTTAAAGGAGTGGCAATTATACTTATTAAATTATAATTATCTAGCATATCTTTTAACGGACTAATTATATCTATTAAAGGAACATTACTTTTTACATACTCTATATTAGAACTAACTGTTCCACAAGCAACCACTATTATATCGACATTTTCTTTTTCTAAAAAAGATATAACTTTATTTGCACAATTTATTAATTCATTTTTGGTTTTTTCTCCATATGGTAAATTATAAGTATCACCAAAATATATATATTCATGATTAGGACAATTTTTTAAAAGAGATTCTAAAATAGTAAGTCCCCCAATGCCTGAATCCATTACACCTATTTTCATACACATCACTTAATTAATTATATACTTTAAGTAAAAAAAAAACAATAAATTTAAAAAAATGCCTATTTTTTTAAGCATTTTAAATATATATTTTATCTTCTCTTTTAAATTTTTCCATTATTCCATCACTTTCTGGTAACAAAACAATTTTGTTATATTTTAAAGTTTTTGGAACATCGATTAGTCTTTGATTAGAAGACCCTCTAAATAAGAGATGTAAATCTTTTTTCTCATTTAAAAATTTACCATCTACTAAAACATCTAAGTATTTTAAAAATTCTAAATATTTTTTATTGTTACTACCCATTTCTAATACTTCTTCATAAGTAAATCCTGTATAACACCAAATATTTAAATTAATACTTTTTGCATGTTTTACTATTTCTAATACGGCATCAATTTGAAATAATGGGTCTCCCCCAGATAAAGTAATACCATCTTGATTTTCTAAATTATTTAATTCTTCTTTTATTTCTTCAATATCATATTCTACTCCACCTAAAAAGTCATGTGTTTGGGGATTTTGACAAAAAGGACAATTATGTGAACAACCTTGTGTCCAAATAACTGTCCTAACGCCAAAGCCATCAACAACACTATCACTTTGAAGTGGTGCTGCTAATCTTATTTTCATTTTATTTTACACCTGTATGTTTTACACGGTCTTTTTCTTCGCATCTTTTAGCGTTATTGAATCTATCTGTAGTTCCTACTAAATAACCTGTTATACGGCGAATATGTTCGAATCCTACTCCTTCTCCAACGGTTTTAACTTTTTTAACTGCTTCCATTTTTTAATCCTCCTCTTTTTCTAACAATTACAGTCTAAATGATTTATAACTTCAACCGGTACCCCTTCAAAATCACGTCTTCCACATCTTGGACAAACATCTTCAATTACCCCTACATAACCACAAACTGGGTCTCTATCTACTGGGTGGTTAACTGCTCCATAACCAACATCACTATCATGCATAATACGAATAATTTTTTCAAATGCTTCAACATTATTAGCAGTATCACCATCTATTTCAATATAAGAAATGTGTCCTGCATTAGTAAGTTTATGATATAGTCCTTCAACTTCTAATTTATGTTGAATACTTGTTTTATAATAAACTGGCACATGAAATGAATTTGTATAATATTCTCTATCAGTAATTCCTTTAATCTTGCCATAAATTGAACGGTCAATGCCAACAAATCTTCCACTTAAGCCTTCGGCTGGAGTGGCAAGACAAGTAAAGTTCAATTTCATATCTTGACTATATTCATCACATTTCTTTCGCATATGCGTAATTATTTCTAATCCTAATTTTTGGGCCTTTTCACTTTCACCATGATGTTCTCCAATTAAGGCTTTTAAACACTCAGCAAGACCAATAAATCCAATTGATAAAGTACCATGTTTTAATACTTTTCTAATTTTTTGTCCTGGCTCTAATTTTTCAGAATCAAGCCATACATGAGAACCTAGTAAGAATTTAAAATTATGAACTCCTTTACTACATTGAATATCAAATCTTTGTAATAATTGGCCTTTACATAAATCTAATACTTCATCTAACTCTTTGTAGAAGCCTTCCATATCTGGTTTTTTTCTTCCATCTAATATTCCATATTTTATTCCAAGTCTTGGTAGATTAATTGTTGTAAATGATAGATTTCCTCTTCCTGGAGTAATTTCTTTATCTCTATCACAAACATTGCCTAAAACTCTCGTACGGCAACCCATGTAACCAACTTCTGTTTTTGGGTCTCCTTCTTTTAAATAAGGTTTATTAAATGATGAATCTAAAAATGAGAAATTTGGAAATAATCTTTTTGCAGATACTTTACAGGCTAGTTTGAATAAGTCATAGTTTGGATCTCCTTCGTTATAACTAACTCCTTCTTTTAATTTAAATATTGATATTGGGAATATTGGCGTTTCTCCATTACCTAAACCAGCATCTGTGGCAAGCAAGAAGTTTTTTATAACCATTCTACCTTCACAAGATGTATCAGTACCAAAATTTATTGATGAAAATGGTACTTGAGCCCCGGCTCTACTATGCATTGTATTTAAATTGTGAATAAATGCTTCCATCGCTTGATAAGTAATTCTATCTGTTTTAGCCATTGCTTTTTCATAAGATTTAGTAAATATTTCTTCTAATCTTTCACTAGTAATAAATTCACTAAATACTTCCATTGGCTTTATATCAATACTATCTAATTTATTGATAACTTCTACTACATCATCAAAGTTAAATTCCCCAAGAAATCCTTCTAAATCTAAGTAATCATATATCATTTGTTTTAATTGCTTCTTAAATGTTTTCTTAACTCCCGGAGCCATATAATAATCAAATAACGGAATACTTTGACCTCCATGTTGATCATTTTGATTGGCTTGAATACAAATGGCTGCTAAGGCTGTATAACTCATAATATCATTTGGACATCTTAAATGACCATGTCCTGTTGAAAAACCATTTTTAAATAATTTATCTAAATCTATTTGGTTACAAGTTGTAGTACCCATTGCTAGAAAATCTAAATCATGAATATGAATAGTACCATCATCATGCGCTCTTGCATATTTACTATCCATTAAATAGGCTTTACCAAACTCTTTAGAAACAGTACTACCAAAATGTAACATCATACCCATTGGCCCATCACCATCAACATTAGCATTTTCTCTTTTACTATTTTCTTCTTTACTACTTTTTAATCCTAAAGATTCAATGGCTTTAACAAATTTATGTTGTTGTTTTATAACAAATGCTTCTCTGGAAGCCGTTCTTCTTTCTCTATATTCTGAAAATGATTTATGAACTTCTTTATCTTCTTTTTCTAATATTTTTTCAATAATATCTTGAATTTCTTCTACTCCAATAGTTTTTCTTTCTTGATAATTATCTTCAATATACTTTAATACTTTTTCGTATACTTTGTTGACAATTTTTTCATCATAATCATCATATACACTGTCATAGCCTTTTTTAATGGCTAAGGCTACTTTTGTCCCATTAAATGGGACTCTTTGCCCACTTCTTTTGACTACTACTAAGTCTTCTAAAATTTCTGTTTTCATAAAATATTACCTCTCTACCACAACTTAATTATAACTATATTATTATTTATTTAGCAATGTTTTTTTAATCATTTTTTTAATTTTTTTATTTTTTTGTAAAGCGAACATTTTATAAAAATGATAAAAAAAACATTACCCCATTATTTTATAAGGCATTAATTTTTTTAATAAATATTTTTTATTGACATATCAATTTAGTGTCAAATATTTTATTGCTATAATTTTTAATAAATATTATAATATTATTAGAAAGAGGTGTGTTATGTTTAATGGTAAACATATTCATTTTATAGGTATTGGTGGCATTAGTATGAGTGGTATTGCCGAACTTGTACATAATGAAGGGGCATTAGTAACTGGTAGTGATATGCAAGAAGGTAATACAATAAATATGCTTCGTAATTTAGGAATAAACATCTTTATTGGAGAAAATAAAGACTTAGTAAATGATGCTGATATTGTTGTATATACTGCTGCAATTAAAGAAGATAATGAAGAATTAGTAAGAGCAAAAGAATTAAATAAAGAAATATATGAAAGGGCTGAATTTTTAGGAAGAATTACTAAAAATTATCATAATGTTATTTGTATTTCTGGTACCCATGGAAAAAGTACCACTACAGGAATGATTTCTAATATTTTTTTAGAGGAAGAGTTAAATCCCACTATTCAAATCGGAGCAATACTTCCTAAAATAAATTCTAATTCTTATATTGGAGATAAATTTTATTTTATTATGGAATCTTGTGAATATGTTGATAGTTTTCTCCATTTTCACCCAACTAGTGCAATTATACTAAACATAGATAATGATCACTTAGATTATTTTAAAACCTTAGATAATATAAAATTATCTTTTACTAAATTTACTAACTTACTTCCTAATAATGGCTTACTAGTAATTAATAATGATGATGTTAATACTACTTCAATAAATTATAATAAAAATTGTCATTTAATAACTTACGGTATTAATAATAATTCAATAGTAATGGCTAAAAATATTACTTATGATAATTATGGTTATCCTGAATTTGATGTTTACTATAATAATGAATTATATACCCATATTAAATTACATGTCTTTGGTGCTCATAATATTTATAATGCTCTAGCATCAACTTCTATAAGTATATTTTATAATATAGATAAAAAATCTATTATTAAAGGTTTAAGTGAATACACTGGAGTTGAAAGAAGATTTCAACTCCTAGGTAAATTTAATAATGCTCTAGTGTATGATGATTATGCGCACCACCCAACAGAAATAAAGGCTACGCTAAATTCTGTAAAAAGTGTAAATTGTAATCAAAATTGGGTTGTTTTTCAGTCGCATACTTATTCCAGGACTAAAGAACATCTCCATGAATTTGCAAGTATTTTAAAATGTTTTGATAATATAATAATTGCTCCAATATACCCAGCCAGAGAAGAAAATATCTATAATATTAAAGAAACAGACTTAGTTAATTTAATAAAACCAAATAATGAAAATGTCATATATATTGATTCTTTTTCAAAAATAGTTGATTATTTAAAAGAACATGTAAAAGAAAATGATTTAGTACTTACTATGGGAGCAGGCCCAGTTAATAAAGTAGCACTAGATTTAATAGAAAATAAAAATTAGGCAAGAGTCCTAATTTTTATTTTATTTATATGTCGCATATCTGAATATCTATATTTTATTGTTGAAAAATGCAGTCCAAAGCAATTTGGTGCTTTGGACTTTTATAGCCTTACGGCTATTCTTTTTTTGCCACCCAAGGCGAACTTAAATCTTCTAATTTATAATAAATGGATCGCTTGATGTTCCTGTTCCACTTATATATTCAACATCACTATTCAAATAAAATACAGGTTTAACAAATTGTTGATTTGTTATCGTTACGCTTGTACCTCCATCTACTGATGTATATGCGTTAGTAGTAGATGCTCTATCCATTGTCCATGTTTGAGGATATGTTGGAGCCAATATTGAAGATTTGATTATCCAACTTTTCTCTCTTTGATTTATATTAGAATAATAAATATCTCCCAAACTCACTAATCCAACTTTAGCACTAGTTGTTCCAGTATTTGTG
>CALVZO010000029.1 GCA_944372545.1 uncultured Bacilli bacterium
CAATGTGATTATACAACAAAAGGAATATCAAGTAGTAGTACAGACTATTATGGAAAAATGGTAAGAAACGTATATTGGAATACAGGAGCAAGTGAATATGATGCAACTGCAAGCGCAGTATATACAACAGAAACAGCAACACAGACAGTATTAGGGCATATAGGATTAATGTCAGCAAGTGACTTTGGTTATGCCGCAAGCACAACATACCATAGTACAGCAATGAATAGTTATAGTGGTGCTGTAGCGACAGACTGGTTGTATGGAAATAGTTTTGAGTGGACAAGCGTTCAGTATTCTAGCTATTCGAGCTTTGCGCTGTATGTGCACTTCTATGGGTATTTGACCGGCATCGGCGGCGTTCTCCGTGGTTTAGCCACTCGGCCAGTTGTATATCTAGAATCTAGTGTGTATGTAATAAGTGGAGATGGAAGTGAAAGTAGTCCACATAAGACAGGAATGTAAATAAAGTAAAGTATGTGGTGGTGCGTTTTTGCACCACCACATCGTCAACGAAGACGTTAAAATAGATAACTTAACCCTTGGAAGATATTTAGTATCTTCCTTTTTTAATAGGGTATGATATAATTAAAGTGAAGGTAATATTATGAAGAAAATTAGTTTATTAATAGTGTATTTAGTTAGTTTTATTTATATGGAGTTTCTATATAAGATATTGTTGTTTGATAATATATTTAAGTTAAGTATTATAAATATGTTAGTATTTATTATAATAGTTAGTTTATTTATGTATTTAATTAGTAAATTATTTAATGAAAGAGTAAATAAAATAATATATATAGTTAGTATGATATTAATTAGTATATGGTTTAGTGCAAATTTTGTTATAAAAGATTATTTTGATTTTTATTTATCTTTATCTACTTTTAAAGTAGCAGACCAAGTAGTAGGGGGATTTCTTTCTAAAGCAGTAATAGAAACATTAAAAAGAATTATTCCTATTATATTATTCTTCCTACCTTTAATAATGGGGATTATATTTAATAAATATATATCTTATAAACAGTTTAACATAACAAAAAATATTGGTATATTTTTTGTTATGTTATTAGTATTTGGGATGTACTTAATTAGTTTAAATATAGGCAAAAATAAAGTATATAGTGCTTATGAATTATATTATCATGTAAATGATGTAGCGCTTAATATGGAAAATTTAGGAGTATTTAATACATTTTATTTAGATATAAAAAGAACTATATTTGGATTTGAAGAAAAGTTAGTAATAGATAGTAATTTAAATAATGAACAAAGTGATAATAAAGATAATGTAATAGTTTATGAATATAATAATTTAGAAATAGATTTTGAAAGTTTATTAAGTAGTGAAAGTAATAGTAGTATTAAGAAAATTCATGAATATATGTTAAATGATAGTGGAACTTTACAAAATGAATATACTGGTATGTTTGAAGGAAAAAATTTAATATTATTTATGGCAGAAAGTTTTAATGAGATAGCAGTTAGTGAAGAGTTAACTCCCACTTTATATAAATTAGTAAATAATGGTTTTGTATTTAAAAATTTTTATACTCCTACAATATATAGTACAATAGGAGGAGAATTTCAAGAATTAACTGGTCTTTATGCAGAGTCTTTAGATGTTTTAAAAGATTTTAGAAGTGGTAATATATATTTTCCTCAAGGTATAGGAAATGTATTTAATAATTTAAATTATAATACTTATGCATATCATAATAATTCTTATACATTTCAAGATCGTAATAAATATTTAAAGAGTATGGGATTTAATAACTTCTTAGCGTGTAATAATGGAATAGAAAAATTAATTGACTGTAATATATGGCCAAGAAGTGATGTTGAAATGATCGAAAAAACTTATATAGATTATATCGATAAAGATAATTTTATGGTGTTTTATGCTACTGTTTCTGGGCATTCTGGTTATAGTTGGAGTGCTAATGCTATGGCAAGAAAACATAAAGAAGAATATTTAAATGCAGGACTTAATTATAGTGAAGGACCAGCATCTTATATTGCTAGCCAAATGGAATTAGATAGGGCATTAGAATTATTAATTCAAAAATTAGATGAAAAAGGTATTTTAGAAGATACAGTAATTGCCTTAGTAGGGGATCATTATCCATATGAACTTACAATTGATGAAGTAAATGAAGTTAGTAGTTATGAAAAAGATAGTGTAGTCTTAGTAAATAAAAGTAATTTTATATTATGGAATAGTAGTATGGAAAATGTAGTAGTAGAAAAAGTAGGAAGTCAATTAGATGTAATACCTACTATCTATAATTTATTTGGTATAGATTATGATTCAAGATTATTTGTTGGTAAAGATATATTAAGTACTGAAGGTGGTCTTGCTATATTTGGTAATCGTTCTTGGGTAAGTGATAAAGGTATATATTACTCTCATAAGAATGAATTTGTTGCCTATAATGGAGTAGAAGTAGAAGAAGATTATGTTAAAAAAATAAATCAAATAGTTAATAGTAAAATAAGTATTAGTAAATTAATTATTGAAAATAATTATTATAAGAAAGTGATAAATTAAAAATGAATAGATAGTAAAATATTATATGTGAGGTGATATTTGATGAAATGTATTCTCATGAATAAAGATACAGAAGTGTTAGTAGCAGAATATGACTCCGGAGTTGGGGTATTCACAAAAATTTATGATATTTATAATATTGACTATGCCCCTTATATATTAAACTCTTTTTATACAAAAGAAGATTTCAATAATAAACATTTTAGAACTAATCTTAGTAAATGGTTTCAAGGAAGAGGAATTCCATCATGGCGAGATAAATTAGATTTACTTTTACATAGACTGAATATAACCGCCCCTAGTGAGTTACTAGATAAAGCATTTGGCTTATCTTTATCGGACCAATATTGGTTAAAACCTTATGATAGTTATATTAAGCATGATGATATCAATTTCTTTGGTAATGATTTTGAATATAGTGAATTTTTGTCGGCTTCATTATCTAAAAATAGTAAAGTTATAACAAGTGAAAAATCATTAAGAACTCCAAACAATACAACAGATGGTATGTTAAAAAAAGCATGGATTATTGATAAGGGTACAAGATATCTTCTTAAAGATGGTTATAAAAATGAGTTATTACAACCTTTTAATGAAGTTTTGGCAAGTGAAATATGCAAGCGTTTAGGATTTAATCATGTTGAATATACAATAGATATATACAAAGATATGGTAGTGTCAAAATGCCCTTGTTTTATAAATAAAGATACAGAATTTATTACTTGTTATCAAATAAAAAATGATATGAAAAAACATAACAATAAAGAAGATTATGAGGATTATATTAAACTTTTAGAAAACAAAGGTATTAAAGATGCTCGTGAAAAATTAGAAAATATGTATATATTAGATTTTCTAATAATGAATGAAGATAGACATTTAAATAACTTTGGTATAATTCGTGATGTTAATACTTTACAATGGTTAGATGTTGCCCCTATATTTGATAATGGCCAAAGTCTTAAAATTGAATATTATGATGAAGAAGAATTACATATTTCAGGGGAAGGTAGATTATTTTATGAAGTAAAACCTTTTAATGAAATAATAAAAGTAGTTAAAGATTTAAAGAGAATTGATATTAGCAAATTAGATGGAATTGTTGAGTGGTTTGATGAATTACTTCATAAATATCAGCATTTAACTAAATTCTCAGATATAAGAATTAATAGATTATGTATTTTGTTAAATAGGCAGATAAATAAATTAAAAGAATTAATTGAAGAATAAATATTTATTATAAAGGAATATTAATTTCTAATTTAGTTTTTAAGTTAATTAGATAATTATCTATTTCTTTTTTCATTTGTTCATTAAAATCTTTATGTTTTTCTAATAAATTTTTATAATAATATACTTTATCTAAATGAGAGGTATTAAAAGTTAAATTATATTTTTGAAAATAGATATATAATAATTCTTGTAAAGATTTAATTAAAGTGCTTGATTTTTTCAAAATAAGAGATGGCTTTATCTACATCTTGTAAAGTATTAGTAGTAAGTTCTCCTTCTAAATAAAAATATTTTGCTAAGTTATAGTAGGCCCATAACTCTAGTAGTACTTTCTAAGGCCTTATTATAATATTTAAATGCTAGAGGGTAGTCTTTATTTAATCTATAATATTCACCAACTTTAGTGATTTTAATTTATTATTAAGTAAAGATAATATTATTGCTCTTTTAATATTTTCAATAGTATTTGCCTTAGGATTACGTAAATGTAAAGAGAAAAGCAAAGTAGTAGTAGATTTATTATTTGGTTTAAATGAAATAATTTTACAAGTAGTAAATATTATTATGTATTATGCTCCAGTAGGATTAGGTTGTTATTTTGCTGCCCTTATTGGTACATATGGCAGAAGTATTGCGTTTGGCTTTTTAAAAACATTTATAATTTATACTATTGTCTGTGTATTTGTCTATTTTGTAGTATATTCAATTTATGCTTTAATTGCTGGTGGAAAAAAAGCCTTAAAGGCTTATTGGAAAGTTATTTTAGCACCAACAGCAACTGCTTTAGCCACTTGTTCATCAGCAGCATGTATTCCTGTAAATGTTAAAGCAGCGAAAGAAACTGGTGTATCTAGTGATATTGCGGAAACTACAATTCCAATGGGAACGACTTTCCATAAAGATGGCTCTGTTATTGGTAGTGTCTTTAAAATAATGTTCTTAGTTTATTTATTTGAAATGAATCCAAGTATTTGGAGTGTTTTAGGAGTATCTCTATTAGCAACACTTTTAATTACTGCCGTTCCAGTTGGGGGTGGAACAATATCAGAGATGTTTATCTTAACGCTTATGGGATTCCCAGCATCAGCCTTACCAATTCTAACAATAATTGCCACAGTTATTGATGCCCCAGCCACAGTTTTAAATGTTGTTGGTGATACCGCATCATCTTTACTAGTTGGAAGAATGGTTGATGGTAAAAACTTCTTAGATAAGAAAAAAACAAAAGAATAGAGGGAAACTTCTATTTTTTATGAAAAAAAGAATTTAATGTTTTATTTGATATAAACTATCATTAAATTCTTCTTCATTATTTAATTTATGGTGATATTCATTTTCATAAGTATCATATTCAGATAATGTTCTTGCACTATCATAAGCAAGTACTTTTTTTGTTTTATAACCTAATTCTTCTTTTTTACTTATTGGAATTATAATCATTAAAGTAGGATCAATTAAAAACTTTTCTAATTCAACCCAAGCATGATTACCGGAAGTAGAACGTTTTGTACCAACAAGAAGAGAAAGTACGCCAATATGCATTGCGGCTTTTTCAAAACATCTTGCTAAATATCTTGCCGTAAGACCACAATGACCAATATTAAATCCATTTACATAAGCATCTTCTAAAGTATGAGAGTATTCTTCATAATCTTTATCTAAGTTAGTTTCAAAAATCACTTTTTGTAATTCTTCAGGCCATTTATATTTTTCTAAATCAACATTATATATTTTTTCAATAAGTAATCTTAATCTTTCTGATGGTATCATCTCAACCTCCTAAACATGCATTTATTATAACATAAATGATTTTATAAAGACAAATAAAGATAAATTTGTTAAAATATTAGTAAGGGAGTGTTAGGCATGACTAAAAATAATGATCCATTTAAAACAGATAAACCTTTAATTGATTATACAATTGAATACGATTACTCACATTTACCAAAAGATTTAATTGAGGTAATTAAAGAGTTAGAAGGATATGATAAAGAAGGGGACTGGTTTAATTACGATATGAAATTTCCAATGTTAGATGTTAATGCTAAGTCTTACTGGCGAAATAATATAATAACAGAATATGATTATAAAACAATTTTAAAAAAATATGGGTGGTTATATGATTAAGTTAGAAAATTTTGAGAATTATGAATCAAGTGGAATTAGTTATGGTGGACATGGAGGAAGTAAAAAGGGAATTATAATTGATGGGGAAAAATGGTTTTTAAAATACCCGAAGAGTACTAAAAGTATGAATGTAGAAGGCTTATCTTATTCAACAACGCCATTATCTGAATATTTAGGGTCTCATATTTATGACTCTATTGGCTTAAAGGCTCATGTTACTAAACTAGGTTTTGCTAATGAAAAAATAGTTGTTGCTTGTAAAGATTTTTTAAATAGCAACGAGATTATTATTGATTATAATATGATAAAAAACGAATATGATGAAAATGTTGAAAAAGCAATTGAAAATTTATCTTCAAATGGGACATTATCTTCAAATCACGATTTAGAAGAAGTCATTTTGATTATGGAACAAAATCCATATTTTAAAAAATTTCCTGAATTAAGAATAAGATTTTGGGATTTATTTGTCATTGATGCTTTTATTGGAAATAATGATCGTAATGAAGGTAATTGGGGATTAATTTTAAATAAAGATACCAATAATTATAGACTTGCTCCGGTATTTGATAATGGGGCATCTTTCTATAATAAAAGTGATGATAATAAATTAAGTTCAATTTATGAAGATGATTTTAAATTTAGGCAATCTGCATATGAAAGTGCATTATCAGTATATAAATTAAATGGTAAACAAATAAATCCTTTAAAATATATAGAAAGTTTAAATAATTCTTTTTGTAATGAAGCAATTCTTAGAATTGTTCCCAAAATAGATTTAGAAAAAATAAATGATATATTTAATGAAATACCTCTTTATTACAAAGATTTACCGGTTATAAGCGAAATTCAAAAATCATATTATCTTAAAGCTTTAAAATATCGTTATGAAAAAGTATTAATTCCTACATATAATAAATTAAAAAATATAGAGAAAAGTGAAACTGATTAAAGTTCTATAGAAAAATAATCAGTTTTTTAGTACAATAAAGTTGGTGATATAATGAAGTCGAAAATAAAATTAGAAAAGAAAAAAATAATATTAATGTCATCAATTCTTTTAGTTTTATTATTTACTTGTGTATTTTGGTTTTTATTAAAAGAATATATATATTTTACAATTTATTTAATATTAACAATATTTATTGGGTATATTTACTTTTTTACCTTTTATATCTTAAAAGAAAAATATTTATTAATAATACTTGGATTTATACCAATTAAAATAAAATATAAAAATATTAAGAGTATTGAGAAGTTGAATATAGGAATTAGATTAAAATTAAAATATTTTAATTTAATTCTCTATCCGAACAAAGAAGATATGTTTTATTTAAAATTACAAGAAGAAATGGAGAATTAGTTATGGAATATGTAATTATTGGGTTATTAGTACTAAATTTAATAGTGTTAATTATTATGTTAGTTAAAAATAATGGGAGTAGAGATTTAGTAGAAAGAATAGGAAGATTAGATACTAGTTTAACTAAAGAAATTGGGGATTTTAAGTTAAATTTTAGTAAAGATTTACGAAGTGATTTTGATAAATTAGATCAAAAAATAGAATATAAATTAAATTTAATTAGTGATAGAGTTAATAGAGAATTAAATGATAATTTTGAAAAAAGTAATAAAACATTTATGAATGTTTTAGAAAGATTAAATAAAATAGATGAAGCACAAAAGAAAATTGATGGTTTATCTACAGAGATAGTGTCACTACAAAGTGTTTTAACTGATAAAAAAACAAGAGGAACTTTTGGGGAAGTTAATTTAGAATATATTTTAAATAATGCGTTTGGACCGGCTTCAAGCGGTATATATAGTTTACAACATAAAATGAGCAATGGGGCAATTGTTGATACACTTTTATATGCACCGGCTCCTTTAGGAACAATTGCAATAGATAGTAAGTTTCCTTTAGAAAATTATCAAAAAATGGTTGATAAAAATAGAACTAAAGAAGAACGAGTTTTATTTGAAAGAAATTTTGTTAGTGATGTTAAAAAACATATTAATGATATTAAAGAAAAATATGTAATTCCGGGAGAAACTAGTGATGAAGCCATTATGTTTTTACCAGCAGAAGCAATTTTTGCTGAGATTAATGCTTATCACCCTGAATTAATAAACTATGCCTATGAGAAGAAGGTTTGGATTACTGGGCCTACTACTTTAATTAGTACTTTATCAATAATTAGTATGATATTAAAAAATATGGAAAGAGATAAATATGCCAAGATTATTCATGAAGAATTAGATAAATTAGGAGTAGAATTTAGTAGATATAAAGATAGATGGGATAAATTATCAAGAAGTGTTAAGTCAGTTAATCAAAGTATTGATGAATTACATACTACAACAGAGAAAATAACAAAGAGATTTGCTAGCATTAAAAATGCTGAGATAGATAAATTAAGACATGAAGAAGTTAGAAGTATTAGTGAAGGTGGTAGTGATGAAAATATATTTAGTAAGCAATAATTCTTTAGTAGAGGGATTAAATTATGAAAATGATTCTTTATTAGAACTTATTAGAGTTTTAAGACCTCTTAGTATAAAGGGGGAAGAAAATGCATTAAAAATTAGTGAATTAAAAATATTTACTAATGTTGAAAAAATATATTCTTCTTTTCATAGTAGTGCAATTAGTACTTCTAAATATTTAGCAAATAAACTTAATTTAACAATAAATATGAAAGATAGTTTAAATGACTGTAAAGTTGGCACTTTAGGAAGTAAAAATATGAAGATGGTAAAAGGGCTTCAAGACCATGATTTTACTTATAAGTTACCTAATGGAGAATCTTTAATAGATGTTGGTAATAGATTAAATAAAGAGTTAGATAATATTATTAGTTTAGGGGAAGATGCTGTTATTTTTACGCATAAAAGAGCCATTTTAGGATTTTTGTTAAAGTATGCTAAAGTTGGCTATAATTTAGATGATAGTTTAATATTAGAATACAATGATAGACAAGTATATGATGATACAGATTCACCTTATGATATATATGAAATTGATGTTGAGAAGACAAAAATAATAGATATAAAGCTTATTTAAAATAAAAAAATAAGTGTTGAAACTTATTCTTCTGTATCAATGGTAATCCACTCAGTAGTGCCGCATGTCGTGCATATTTGGGGAACTAATATTTTTTTGCCTTTTGGTAAGTCTATTTTCTTTTCAAGAGTTACACAAAGTAGACCTGTTTCTTTATCAATATAACATCTTCCTTGCACTGCTGTTTTATCACATTTACTACAACCTGGTTTTTTCATATTGTCATCTCCTAAAATTATTATGTGTAAATTATCTATAAATATTCCGTAAAATAATGTATAATTAAGATGGTGATGAAGTATGGAATATATTGTAAATGTACGAGTTAGTAATAGACATGTTCATTTAACAAAAGAAGTTTATGATAAATTATTTCAAGAAGAAATGACTGTAAAATATTATTTAAATCAAGTGGGCGAATTTGCCTCAAATCAAACATTGACTTTAAGAAATGGGGAAAATGTAATAGAAAATGTAAGAGTATGTGGGCCATTTCGCAAATATAATCAAGTTGAAATATCAAAAAGAGATGCAAGAGTACTTAAAGTTAATCCCCCAGTAAGAAGAAGTGGTGATTTAGAAAATACTCCTTCTATAACACTTGAAACAGATAAAGGTAAAGTAGAAGTAAATGGCTTAATTATAATGAGTAGACATGTTCATATGAATAAAGAAGATGCTATAAAATACAATGTTAAAGACATGCAAAAAGTTGGAGTTAGAATAGATAATGCTAAAGGTGGAGTTTTAGATGCCGAAGTAAAAGTAACTGATAATGGATTTTATGAAGTACATTTTGATACTGATGATATGAATGCTTGTATGATTGAAGATAATGATGAAGTAACTCTTATAATTTAGAGGTATTATGAAGTGGAAAATAGGTAATGTTGAAATAGATAATCAAGTAGTACTTGCTCCAATGGCTGGTTTTAGTAACACAACTTTTAGAAGTATTTGTAAAGAGATGGGCGCTGGTTTAGTAGTTGCGGAAATGGTTTCTGATAAAGCCCTTTTATATGAATCAAAAAAAACCTATGATTTATTAAAAATGCGAGAAGAAGAAAGACCAATATCTCAACAAATTTTTGGTAGTGACATAGATAGTTTAAGTAAGGCAGCCAAAATCATTGAAGAATATATGCACCCTGATATTATTGATATTAATATGGGGTGTCCTGTTCCCAAAATTGTTAAAAATAAATCGGGTAGTTATCTTTTAAAAGATATTGAGAAAATTAAGGAAATCGTTAGAAGTGTTGTAAAAAGTGTCAATGTCCCCGTTACAGTAAAAATAAGAAGTGGGTGGGACGAAGATTCAATTAATGCTCCCCTTGTTGCTAAGATAGCAGAAGAATCTGGTGCTAGTGCTATTTTTATTCATGCAAGAACTAGAAGTCAAGGTTATTCTGGTAATGCCGACTGGAGTATTATAAAAAAAGTTGTGGAAAGTGTATCTATTCCGGTAATTGGCAATGGCGATATAAAATCATGTTATGATGCCAAAAGAATGCTTGCTGAAACTAAATGTACAGCAGTTATGATCGGAAGAGGTGCCTTAGGTAATCCATGGATTATTAAAGAGTGTGTTCTGTATTTAAAAGATGGAACACTTCCTTCAGTAGTAAGTTTTGAAGAAAAAATAAATATGATGAAAAAGCACACGGAAATGATGCTTGAAGATAAAAATGTAAAGGTAGCAATTTTAGAAATGCGGGCAAATCTTATGTATTATTTAAAAGGCATGCCTAATACCAAAAATATAAAATTAGAAATACTAAAGTGTCAAACTAAAGAAGAAATATTAAATGTTTTAGATAATTATTATAATAGTTATAAGGAGAATAATTAAAATGAATATAGACTTTCAAGAAAAGATGTTAATAGTATGTGAAAATAATTATAGAAAAAATATATTAAAAGTTTTAAGTCAAAAACATCTTTTTTTGAATGTTAAAATAATGAGTAAGAGAGAATTTATTGAAAATTTATGTTTTAAATATAGAGAAGATACTCTCTATTATGTTACTAATAAATATAATATAAAACCGGGAATTGCTAAAAAATATTTAGATAATTTATATTACTTAAATGATAAAGAAAGTTATAAAAGTCAAAAATTAATATTCTTAGAAAATTTAAAAAAAGATTTAGAAGAAAATAATTATCTTATTAAATCAAAGTTTTTATATGAAGACTATAAAATATATGTAATTGGTTATCCTTATCTTACTAGTTATGAAGAAGAATTAATTAAAAAGGTAGGGGGAATGATTATTTATCCCAATGATTTAAATAAGAGTATTTTTGCATATAAATTTAATACTTTAGATGAAGAAGTCGAGTATATAATTAAAAGTATTGCTAAATTAATTAGTGAGGGAATAGATATAAATAAAATAAAAATATGTAATGTAAGTGAAGACTATTATAATAGTTTAGAAAGAGTATCTTCCTTTTTTAAAATACCCATTAAAATACCTAGCAGTAATACTTTATATAATAGTTTTATTGGGCAAAGTTTTTTAAAAAATTACTCTAATGACTTAACTAAAACAATTGATTTACTAGATAAAGAAGATGAAAATTATAATAAAATTATTAATATTTGTAATAAATATGCAAGTATTATAGATAAAACAAAAATAAAAGATTTAATTATTGAAGATTTTAAGAATACACGGATAGATAATTATCAATATAAAAATTATATTGAATTAATTGATTTATTTAGTCCTATAAATGATGATGAATATATATTCTTAATGAATTTTAATTTATCTTCTATTCCTAAATATCTTAAAGATGAAGACTATATTACTGATAATGTAAGAGGAGAATTACAAGAAAAAAATATTAATACTATAAATGAAGAAATAAAAAATAATACAATTAAAAAAATAAAAAGTATTAATAAATTAGTAATAACTTATAAATTAAAATCTAGTAAAGAAGATTTTTACCCATCATCTTTAATTAGTGAATTAAATATAACTGAGAGTGTTTGTGAAAATAATATTTTAAATAGTTATTCAATGATTCTTGATAAAATAGAATATGCTAAAAATTTAGATAGTTTTTATAAATATGGGGAAGTTAATAATAATTTATTAATTTATCAAAATAGTTTACCAAATACTTATAATACATATAATAATGAATACATTAAAATAAGAAAAGATATATTCCAAAAATATTTTTTAAATGGAATAAATTTATCATATACCCAAATAGATAAATATAATAAATGTGCATTTCGTTATTATTTATCTTATGTACTTGGATTAGATAAATTTGAAGATACTTTTGAAACATTTATTGGTTCTTTATTTCATGATGTCTTAGAAAAATGTTTTCACTCTAATTTAGTAGTAAAAGAAGAAGTAGATAATTATATAAAAGAAAAGTGTATAAATTTATCAAAAAAAGAAGAATTTTATATAAATATTTTAATAAAAGATATTGAATATGTAGTAGATATTTTAAATAAACAAAAAGAATATACAACATTTACTAATGCTTTATATGAAAAAAAGATAACTATTAATTTAGATAAAGAAATACCTTTTAAATTTACTGGTATTATTGATAAAATATTATATAAAGAATATAATGATAAAACACTAGTTTCTTTAATAGATTATAAAACGGGTAATATTAATATCGATTTAAATTATTTACCATATGGTCTTAGTTTACAACTACCTATTTATTTATATTTAGTTAAGAAATCTAATTTATTTCCAAATCCTACATTTACTGGTTTTTATCTTCAATATATTTTAAATAAAGATATTATTAGAGATAAAGATAAAAATATTAATGAAGAGAGAGAAAATAATTTAAAATTAATGGGGTATTCTTTAAATAATATGAATTTATTAAAAGAATTTGATACAACAATGGAAAATAGTTTATTAATTAAGAATATGAAGTTAAGTAGTAAAGGAGATTTTTATCACTATGCTAAAGTTTTAAGTGAAGATGAGATAAATAAAATAATAGATATGGTAAGTGATGAAATAGATAAAGTAAGTGATAAAATTATAAATGGGGAATTTCCAATAAATCCGAAAAAAATTGGTTATGATAAAAATCTAGGTTGCGCTTATTGTAAATTTAGAGATATTTGTTATAAAAAAGAAGAAGATCATATTATTTTAGAAGATATAAAATCATTAGAGTTTTTAAGGAGTGAAGATTATGCCGAAGTGGACTAAAGAACAAGTAGATGCCATAATTAAAAGTGGTCAAAATATAATTGTTTCTGCCGGAGCGGGTTCTGGAAAAACGGCAGTCTTAACTGAAAGAGTTATTGAAAAACTAAAACAAGGAATTAAAATAAATGAGTTACTTATTTTAACATTTACAAATGCTGCAGCGAAAGAAATGGAAGATAGAATAAGAAGAAAAATTGAAGAAAATAGTGATTTATTAGATAATTTAGATTATTTACCTAATTCATATATTACAACTTTTGATTCTTATATGTTATCTTTAGTAAAAAAATATAATTATATATTAAATGTATCTCCTAATTTAAGTATTATAGATTCTGGCCTTATTAGTATGGTTAAAAAAAATATTATAGAAAATATATTTAATAATTATTATGAGTCTAAAGATAAAGAATTTTTAGAATTTATTTCTGATTTAACTACTAAAAATGATACTTCTATTAAAAGTGCTATCTTAAATATCATTAATAGTATGGAATTAATATTAGATAAAAAAGATTTTTTAGATAATTATTTAGATAATTTTTTAAGTGAAGAAAAAATAAATAATTATATTAATGAATATTTAGATATAATAAAAGGATTAATTAAAGAAATAGAAACTATTCTTTATTATATTAATGAAAGTGATTATTATGAATATATAAATGCCATAAATAATAGTTTAGATAAATTAATAAAATCTAATACTTATGAAGAAATACTTAGAAATAGTTATGTTAGTTTGCCTAGAAGACCAAGAAATAGTGATGATATTAAAGAATATAAAGATAGAATAGATGAATTATTAAAAGAAATTAAAAGTTATTTACGATACGAAAATATTGAAGAAATATATGAATCATTTAATATATCAAAAAAATATATAAAAGTTATAATTAGAATAATAAAAGATTATTATAAAAAGTTAGAAGAATATAAATTTACTAATGATTTATATGAATTTACTGATATTGAAATAATGGGTATTAATTTACTTAAAAATAATTCTTATATAAGAGAAGAAGTAAAGATGAGTTTTAAAGAAATTTGTGTTGATGAATACCAAGATACTAATGATTTACAAGAAGAATTTATTAAATTAGTTAGTAATGATAATGTTTATATGGTTGGAGATATAAAACAGTCAATATATGGTTTTAGAAATGCTAATCCCACTATTTTTAAAGAAAAATATGATAATTATAAAGATGGTAATGGGGGATTAAAAATAGATTTATTAAAAAATTTCCGTTCTAGGAAAGAAGTTCTCTCATGCATTAATTTAATATTTTCTTTAGTTATGGATAAAACTCTAGGTGGTGCTGATTATAAATTAGAACATCAAATGATATTTGGTAATAATACTTATGAAGAAAATAAGGCTAAACAAAATTATGATTTAGAAATATTAAATTATAATTTAGAAGATAATTTTTATAGTAGGGAAGAAGTTGAAGCCTTTATTGTGGCTAAAGATATAAAAGAAAAATGGGTAAATAATTATCAAGTAATAGATAAATTTACTAATAAACTAAGAAATGTTACTTATAATGATTTTTGTCTTATTTTAGATAGAGGTACTAATTTTCCTAAGATTAAGCAAATATTTGAATATTTAAATATTCCCCTTACTATAATTGAAGATAAAACTCTAACTAATGAAACGGATATTATGTTAATAAAAAATATTATTTCTCTTTTATTAAAAATTAAAAATAAAGAATATGACAGTGAATTTAATTATTATTACTTAAGTATTGCTAGATCTTTTTTATTTAATATATCTGATGAAGAAACATTTATAAATATAAAAAATAAAGATATAAATAAAACAATTATATATAAAAAATGTCTTAATATTTTAGAAGATATAAAAAGACTAGATAGTAATGAATTAATAATTAGAATATTAAATGAATTTAATTATTATGATAATTTAGTAAAAACTATTAATATAGAAGATAGTATTATTAGAGTAGATAATTTATTAAATATTGCTAAAAATTTAAATACTTTAGGGTATACAATAGTAGATTTTAAAGAATATTTAGAAAGTATGTTAAATGATAATATTAAAATAACTTATAAAGTTAATAATAATTCTTCTAATAGTGTGAAAATTATGAATATTCATAAATCAAAAGGTTTAGAATTTCCTATTTGTTATTTTCTTGGCTTACATAAAAAATTTAATACTAGTGATATAAAAGAAAGATTTATATTTAATAAAGAATATGGTATTATTACTCCATTTTATAAAGAAGGAATAGGTACTACTATATTAAAAGATTTATTAAAACATAAATATAATATAGATAATATTAGTGAACAAATAAGATTATTTTATGTAGCCCTTACTAGAAGTAGGGAAAAAATAATTATAGTTACTAGTTTAGATGAAATAGATAAATATAATAGTAATTTAGTAGATATAAGTGAAAGATGTAAATATAATTCATTTTTAAGTATTTTAAATTCAATTAAATTTAATTTAAAAGAATATATTTATAATGTTAATCTAAATGACTTAAATTTAACTAAAAGTTATTTATATCAAAATAATAAATTAGATAGTTTAAATAAGAGATGTGATAATACTATTTCTTATAAAGAACTTAATATTGATAATACTTATGTAGAGAATTATCATGCCTCAAAAGAAATACATACAATTATTAGTAAGAGTGAAAAAGAATTATTAGAAAAAGGAACTTTATATCATGAAATATTTGAGAGAACTGACTTTTTAAATATAAATAAAGATAATCCATTATATAAACAAATAAATAACTTTGTTAATAAATTTAATATTAATGAAAATACTTTAATTTATAAAGAACATGAATTTATTTATGAAGAAGATAATATAAGTTATCATGGTATTATTGATTTAGTGCTTATTAATGATAATGTTATAAATATTATTGATTATAAATTAAAAAATATAGATGATGTAAAATATCAAGAACAATTAAAAGTTTATTATAATTATTTAAAGAGTATAATGAATAAAGAAATACATACATATTTATATAGTATATTAAGTGATGAGTTAAGAGAGATAGAAATTTAAAAGGAGATATATGGAGAAATTAAAGAAAAGAAAAATTAAAGTTAATGTTAAAGGAACGATAAACAGATTTTGAAGAATATTATTTAGTTGATGACAATGGAGAAGAAATATTTAACCGTGATTTAGAAATTGAAAATGATAATAGATTATATGAAATCTATAGAAAAATAAATGAATCTAAGCATAATAAAAATAATTAATTTTATAGAGAGTATTAAGTTTTTGCTTAATATTCTCTTTTATTAAGTTAGTTTAAAATCTTCCGGTTGAAAGCCTTAAAAGTTTACGGTTGAACATTGAGTTTTATATTTAATTATGTTAGTATTTTAATAAGGAAGTGATTAGTTTCTATAGTAGGACCTAAATGGTGTGGCAAAACTTGGACTAGTTTATCTCATGCTAATTGTGTTAAATATATTAGTACAAATGATGAAAATTTGATAAATTTGGCTAATTTAGATGTAAATCAAATATTAACTGGAGAGTATCCTATATTAATTGATGAGTGGCAATTAATTCCGCATATTTGGGATGCAGTAAGAAGAAAATGTGATGAAGATAAAATAAAAGGTAAATATATTTTAACGGGGTCTGCGACTGAAAAAGAGAATGCTCTTGCCCACTCCGGAGCAGGAAGAATATGCAAGTTAGAAATGGGAACAATGTCACTATATGAATCTGGGGATTCTAATGGGGCTGTTTCTCTTAAAGATTTATTTGAAAATAAAGTAGAAAATATGGTAACAAATAAATTATCATTAGATGATATTGCTAATCTTATATTAAAAGGTGGGTGGCCAGAAAACATAGAGAACACTCCAAAAGATTCTCAACTAATTGCTAAAAGTTATATAAAAGATATATTAGATAAAGAAATTAATGAAATAGATGGAATTAAAAGAGATAAAAATAAAATGGAAATGTTATTAAAATCTTTAGCAAGAAATGAGTCGACGCTTGCCTCTAATGAAAAATTAATTAACGATATAATTGAAAATGAGTATGATTCAATTAATAAAGAAACTGTTAGTAAATACCTAAATGTATTAGATAGATTACATTTAATTGAAAATCAACTTGCATTTAATCCAAATATTAGAAGTAGAGATAATGTTGGTAAAAGTGCAAAAAGACATTTTACAGATCCATCACTTGTGTGTGCCTTATTAAATTTAAATTATGATAAATTAATTAAAGATTTAAATACTTTTGGATTTTTATTTGAATCTTTAGTAGAAAGAGATTTACGAATTTATTCAAATTATAATAATGGTGAATTAAGACATTATAGAAATAATGTTAGTGGGTTAGAAGT
Organism: uncultured Bacilli bacterium; assembly: GCA_944372545.1. Taxonomy (GTDB): domain Bacteria; phylum Bacillota_I; class Bacilli_A; order RF39; family UBA660; genus SIG200. Next base: position 17,584 of record CALVZO010000029.1, read on the forward strand.
TGATGCTATAGTAATTAATGAAGAAGGCGAATATGGCGCAATTGAAATAAAACTAGGAGCAAAACAAATAGATGATGCTAAAGAAACATTGTTAAAGTTTTATGATAAAGTTGATAAGAAACCAAAATTTATGTGTATAATATGTGGAATTTGGGACGGGGTAGTAAAAGATATTGAAACAGGAATTTATATTCTTCCTATAACAGTATTAAAACCATAATTAATAATTGTTATTAAAAAACATTTGTGATACTATTTTTATAGTAGGTAGATTATGAAAAGAGTAAAAAATTATATTAAATTTATATTTAGTGCATTATTTATTATTTCTTATATTATAGATTTATTTTCATTTAGTAATAACTTTCAAATGTTAAATAATGTAAATATAACTAATGATATATATATAGAAATATTTATGTTATTATTTATTACTCTTATTATTAATATAATTAAATTCTTCTTTTTAATAGTAATATATATAAGTATTAAATTTGCTTATAAATCTTTTTATAAAGAATATTTATCTATAAATGATTTTAATAATTATAAAAATTATTTTAGAGATATAATTAAAACTTATAATCCAAGTATTTTAAGTTATATAGATGATTATAAAATAGATTTAAAAAAAGATATTATTAGTGAATTATTATATTTAAAAGAAACAAATATAATTAAATTAGATGAAGTAAATAATAAAATAATAGTAAATAATAATATTAATAAAAAATTAAATTCATTAGAAGAATATATTATTAATTTAATTAGAAATAATAAATTAAATAGTATTAATGAATATACTTATATAAATTTAATTCAAAAAGAAGCAATTAATTATAAATTATTAAAAGAAAATAAAGGAAAAATAAATATAGGTAAATTATTTTTAAAAATATTTATCTTCTTTATCATGTTTATATTTTCTATAATATTTATGGTTAATATTGCTAATAATGATAATATTTATACTATTATATTAATCTTAATAATTGGAAGTATTAGTATTATATTAATGAGTCTTTTAATGTTTGGATTACCAATATATATTATTGCTTATATATTTGTAAGATTTAAGCACCCATTTAAAAGAACTGATAAAGGAGAAGAGATAAATATTAGATTAGAAGGATTAAAGAACTTTTTAAGAGATTTTTCATCTTTAGATGAAAAATCTACTGAAGATATAGTAATATGGGATGAATACTTAATATATTCAGTATTATTTAATCAAAATAAATCTATAATTAATGAAGTATATAATAAATATTTTAGTAATATTTAATGTCAAAAATAAATTTTCGTATATATAAACATTGACAATATATAAAAATATTTAATATAATTTATTTAAGATATGGGTATGAATTATATAGATAATTACATACTATATTTAGATAAGGGAAGAAGTTTGTATGAAAAAAAGATTATTTATAGTAACTATAAGTATTTTAATGCTTATAGAATTTAGTAGTATATTTTTAATGTGGAAGAGTTTATCGGGAAGAAAAACAATTTTAGATAATGTTAGTCTAAAAGAATTATCTAAAACTAATACAATTGCCATAATGTTAGAACAAAGTGATGGCTCTTATATAGAATCAAGTGATACTACTTGGCCAACAAATATGAAATATAATGAAACATTATCTGGTTGTATAGATGCAAATGGTAATAAATTAGATAATGTATTAACATATAATAGCGCAAATAAAACAGCATCAGTAAAGACTAATACAACTAGTTATTGTTATTTATATTTTGACTTAGATGTAGCACCTGTAATAAAAACATTTTATATAGGTGGAAGCAATAATCCAACATATGCAACCTCGACCGCATCTAGTATTTATTTATTATGGGAAGATACAGATATAGAAAGTTATTGTATAAGTACCACTAATAGTTATTCTTCATGTAGTTGGATAAATACAAGTGGAACAAGCATAAATGCAAGTTATACGTTAACAAGTGGAGATGGAACAAAAACGTTGTATGCATTTTTAAAGGATAAAGCAGGTAATATATCAGATTCAGCAGTTGATACAATAATATTAGATACACCAAAAGTACCATTAGGAGAGTATTTAATAAATAATAGAACAACGATTCAATATTTAAGCAACGATTTAGTAGGTGGATTATATAGATATCAAGATGTTGTAACTGAAAAAGTTGAAACTGCTTATTATTGTGGACCACATCAAGTATCTGGAGCTGATGCAGAATGCTATGTACAAACAGTCTATTCCGCTTATATAGATTCAAGAGGTGCATGTCTATTTGCACCACATCCTGCTTATTGGAGTTCTGCTAGTGAATGTAAACCTACTCAATCTAGTCCAACTAGTTGTTATCCAGGTTATTATTTTTTTCCGTATTCATGTACAAAAGCTGAATTAACAACTAGCGAAGTTACGAGTTATGTTACAACAAATGTTAATAATAATTTTGTGTGTTTTGGAACTGATGACAAAAATAAGTGTATACAAAATACTGCTAATTATATGTATCAAATAATTGGTGTTACTTCAAACGGAACAATAAAAGTAATTAAAACCT
>CALVZO010000030.1 GCA_944372545.1 uncultured Bacilli bacterium
ATACTATGGTTTTAATGATGATTTTTTTGTAGTATCTGATGCTAGGCCTATAGCTGATTCTACAATATATGCAAGAAGAACTAAATTAGCAGAACTAGCAAATTTAAAACCTATTAGACTTCATGATTTTAGACACTCATGTGCATCTCTTTTAATTAACAACGGCGCTAATGTTACATTGGTTGCAAAATATTTAGGGCATACAAAAATCGAGGAAACACTAAATACATATTCACATATGTTTAGCACTGCCCTCGACTCTGTTGTTTCTGTTATTGATAGCTTAGAAGATGACACCGATGTGTAAAGCTTCATAAAATTAATGTGAGGCTATTTCATTTAAGTAACCACTTATGTTATACTTTAAATATAGAATAGAGATCTTCTATTTTAGATAAATTTTAATATTTTCTATCTCTTGGCGGAATTGGATCATTGCCGTAAGAGTCTTTATCACGTATTTTTCCATCTCGACCATGGATTACAACTTCTACGTGATCTTTTTTTGCGCCTGGAATAGCATATTGAATCGCTTCCTTTTGAGTATCAAAGTTTTTTGATGCTCTTTGGCTCCCTTCTCTCTTTACTTGCCATACATCATTGTTTTTTATAACATGAATGTTTTTTTGTGCCATTTTTTCACCTCCTCCCATTTTTATAATTAGAAGAGGTGCTATTCCATAGCCTCACATATTAATTATATCAAATTCACGTAAAACAGTATATATTTGAAGCGAAAAAGGTCGAATTTTTTCAATCAAAAGACCCCCAAAATGGAGGCGCGCTCATTAGAGCGAAATACCACATATAAATGTGACTAATTAAATGTTTATTTATAAATCTAAACTATTCTTATCAAGTAAAAATTCTTGAATGCCAACAACTAATATCCCCTCTTCAGTTATCCAATGTTTCATATTGTCTTTAACAACAATTATCTTTTTGAAATTGTCATTAATATTCATAAGTGGTCTTTCTTCTTGAATAGTTTTTTCTCTTGTATCTAGGTTTAATGCTGATTGCACATAATACCTTTTATTTCCTAAATTACATACAAAATCTACTTCTAACTGTTTTCTTTGATTCCCTTCTCTTAATTCAACTACACCAACATCAACATTATATCCCCTCAACAATAATTCATTATATATAATGTTTTCCATTATATGATTTTCTTCTTGTTGTCTAAAATTTAATCTAGCATTACGAAGTCCGATATCTGAGAAATAGTATTTTTGTGGAGTTTGTATATATTTTTTACCTTTAACATCATATCTATCAGATTTATTTACAATAAATGAGTCTTCAATATATTTTATATAAGAATTAACAGTATTAGATGATATATCTTTTTCTCCGTTACTTACAAATGTATCATATATTTTTTTGGGATTTGTTAATGAACCTACTGATGATGCTAACATGTTAATAATTGAATCAATCACATCAACTCTTTGAACATTATTTCGTTCAATAATATCCTTTATATAAGTTTGATCAAATAAATCTTTTAAATATTTTGATTTTTCTTCATCAGATTTCTTAGAAAGTATTAATGGTAGTCCACCATATAAAACATATTCATTCCAAGCATCCTGCTTATCACCTTTAAATGCTTCAACATATTCAGAAAAAGATAATGGAAACACTTTTATTTCATCACCTCTACCTCTAAATTCAGTAATGATATCTGATGATAAAAATTTTGAATTACTACCAGTAACATAAACATCAAGATTTCTTTCATACAAGAAACCATTTAAAACTGATTCAAACCCATCAACCATTTGTATTTCATCCAATAATATGTAATACATATCCTTATCTTTTATTTGTGATTTAATATACTCGTTAAGTTCGTAAGAATTGCGGTATTTCTTATTTTCTTCTTTATCTAATTCTAACTTAATAATATGATCTGCCTTTATACCACTTTCAAGCAAATGATTTTTAAACAACGGATCTAATAAATATGACTTACCGCATCTTCTAATACCGGTAATTATTTTGATTAAACCATTTTTTTTTCTACTTATTAATTTGTTTAAATAGATATCTCTTTTAATTTCTTTCATATTAACCTCCATTGAGAATTTTTGCCGTTTTCGTCATTTTTTCTCAATACCATTATACTTCTTTTACATTTAATTTTCAATAGTTCATTGAGAATTTTTGCCGTTTACGTCATTTTTTCTCAATAATAGTATATACACTTAATATTTAATTATTCATTCTATTTCACTTATCTTGACCTTATATACTTCCATTTACGGTATAGTACTTTTTCAATCATACAGATTAAACTAATAATATCCGTATCATTGAACAAAAAGAAATTATAATCATTTCATATTTTTACCACTTAAGGCACTTTTCTTCAATGAACCATTCTTAAAACTCAATTTTTTGTACCTAAATTGTACCTAAAATTATTTTAGTAATATTGATGCCCCGCAAACCCTTATAAAACGGCACAAAAAATGAGAGCACGGTTAAATGCTCTCTTCAGGGGGTTTTGGTTGATTCACTCTCACCTTTGAATTCGTAAGAGTTATATCATATAGCATGATATCTATCATGCTATATTTATAATATTATATTAATTTTTTCTTGTCAATTAATAAAAGGCAAATTTAACAAACTTTTGCACTTTTTTCATTATTAATTAATAAAACTAATATTCTCTACAATTTTCTTATAATAATCATTATCTAAATAATTATTGCTTTCAATAAATTCTAGCGAATCTTTTTGGGCCTGCAATAAAATTTGATAATCTTCTTTTAAATTAGCGATTTTAAATACCATATCACCACTTTGCTTGCTTCCAAACAAATCTCCTTGTCCCCGCATTTGAAAATCTTTCTCACTAATATAAAAACCATCATTACTTTCTTCTAAAACTTTTAATCTTTCACTATCTTTATCACTAATTAAATAGCAATAACCTTGTAAATCATTTCTCCCAACACGGCCCCGAAGTTGATGAAGAGTTGCAAGTCCGAATCTCTCTGCATTAAATATAACCATCATTGTAGCATTCGGAATATCCACTCCAACTTCAATTACAGTTGTCGATATTAATATTTTAGTAACTCCATTTTTAAAATTATCCATTATTTTATCTTTTTCTGCTTGTTTTAATTTACCATGAAGTATAGCGATATTTACTTTATTTTGAAAAGCCATATCAAATTTTTCTTTTAATTCCAACACACTTTTAAAATGCATTTCTTCATTTTGTTCAATTGCAGAGCTTACAACATATATTTGATGATTACACTTTAATTCTCCTAACATTTTATATAACAAATCTTTAATATCTTTTTCTTTCTCAATTTTCGTGATTATATCTTTCCTACCTTTTGGTTTAGTTTTAATTATAGAAATATCTAAATCACCGTATATAGTAAGTGCATAAGTTCTTGGAATTGGTGTTGCTGATAAATATAGAACATCAGGATATTTTCCCTTATCTCGCAAAGTGTTTCTTTGATTAACTCCAAAACGATGTTGTTCATCTGTTATAACTAAACCTAAATTTTGAAACTCAACTTCTTCACTAATAAGGGCATGAGTCCCAATAATTAAATTAATATTTCCATTTTTTAAATCTCCTAAAACCTTTTCTTTTTCTTTTTTTTTCATTGAACCAGTTAATACTGATACATTAATATTAAATTTTTCTAAAATTTTTTTAATACTATTATAATGTTGCAACGCAAGAATTTCTGTCGGAGCCATTAAAGCACTTTGATAACCACTTAAATAATTTGCATATATTGCAAAAGTAGCCACGATAGTTTTACCACTACCTACATCTCCTAAAATGAGTCTATTCATTCTATAATCACTTATTAAATCCAAATAAATATTATCAATAGATTTTAATTGATCACTAGTTAAAGTAAAAGGTAAATCTTTTATAAATAATTCTTTTATATTTTCATTTAATTCCCTTTTTATACCTACTGCCTTATTATTAATCTTTTTTAAATAATTTATTTTAAACATAAATTCAAATAGTTCTTCATATTTTAATCTGACTATCGCTTTTTTTATTTCATCTTTATTTTTTGGTAAATGAATAAAATTAATTCCTTCTTTTTTGTTAATAAATTGATACTTTTCCAGATAACTACTAGGAATTTTATCAAAAACATTATTATATTCTAATGCAGTTGCTATTATTTTTTTTAAATTATTATTTTTTATTCCTTCAACTAAGTGGTATACTGGCTCAACCGAATTATTTAGAATATTAAACTTTATATCACTAGCGGTAAATGTATGTTTTAATTTATTATATTTACCTACTAAAACAATTTCTTTTCTCATAGTTAAATTTGGTTTTAAAAATGCTCTGTTAAAAATAACTACATTAATTAATTCATTACTACTTATTGCACTAAATGTTAATCTATTAAAATTTCTTTTTATATATTGTACCTTTACATCTCCTACAATTGATGCTTTAATCATCGCACTTTCATTTTCTTTTATATCTTTTATATCAATAATATAGTTAAATTCATAACGATATGGATAATATTCTAATAAATCTGCAACTGAAAAAATTCCTAATTGATTTAGTTTCCGTTCTAGTTGAATGCCTACTCCTTTTATTTCTTTTAATTCCATAATAACACCTTAACAACTTCAATATAACATACATTTGTTTATATTTCAATTTTTTGATTATAACAAGTATAAAACAGTAACAAACAGGACATAATAGTTACCGGAAGTAATACTCATTTTATGGCATTATTAATTTGGTGATGTTATGGCAACTTTTAAAAGAGAATTTGATTTTGAAGATGATATTAAGAAAAAGATTTCTTTAAATATTAGAAAATATCGAAAAAAAGCGGGGATTACCCAAGAACAACTGGCTGTAGATACTGGAAAATCATATGATTTTATTAGAAGATTAGAATTTAAAAAAGGCGAAGTTGGTTGTTCAATCGATACTTTATATAAGATTTCAGTTGTATTAAATACTAGAATTGATAAATTTTTTGAATAAAAAAATCTCATTTCCTAAGAAATAAGACAATTTACTATTTAGATTTTTTTGTGTCTTTTTGAATAAATTTTACTTTAACACCTTTAACTCTACCGAATTGTTTTTTTACACCTTTTGGTAGATTTTTCTTTATAACCTTCACAAACTCACTCCTTGCATGTTTTAATTCATTTTATTACATAAATAATGGCACGGAAACTGAACGAGTTTCCAAATTTTTAACGCCAAAGACTTTCTTTACAAAATCTATAATTATTTTACCATTTTTAATTGATTTAAACAATAGTAATTATATTCTTCTGTGAACTTTCTTCATAATAACTATTAAAATTTCCAACATCTAATAACCATAAACCAAAAACTTTTGGTTAACTTTAATAATTTTAAACAACCACGGATTAACAAAATAGTCTTCTTCATCTAAATAATCAACAACATCAAAGTCATACTTTCCTTGCAGTAATTCAATGTACTCTAAGGCATCTTTTTCGTGTTTCATTTCTGCTATGCTTGCTTTATATACACCACTACCAACTATTTTATCTAACATATTACTATCTTCAAAATTTAATAGTTGTTTAACTTTATTTGATTTTAACTTCAAATCAGTTATTTCAATTTCGGTTATTTTGTTCCTTTTGTTTTTAAGTTCCTTAATAACTATTGTATCAATGTAATTGTTAATAAACTCACATTTTACCTCATATGATGTCATTTTCCATAACTCATTTAATTCTGTACTATCAAACAATTCCATTTTATCTTTAATGATTTTCTCATCAATAGCAAATCTTAATTGTAACTCTACAATGTGTAGTTGTCACATCATTGACAACTACACATACCAATTCACTTTTTGATAATTATTTCATTTTATTACATTATATCACTTGACAAATATAAATCAATGATATTTTTTGCATAATTTAGGCATATTTTAGTTGAAACTTAATAATTGTTGCTTTCCA
>CALVZO010000031.1 GCA_944372545.1 uncultured Bacilli bacterium
CAATGAATAAAGATAAATTAGAAACAATTTCAAATTTATTTGATGGTAATGAAATTAGAAGTATTTGGAATAGTGAAAAAGAAGAATATTATTTTAGTGTTATTGATGTTATTAGTGTACTAACAGAAAGCAGTGATCCATCACATTACTGGAGAATGCTAAAATCAAGGATGATTAAAGAAGGAAATGAAACTGTCACAAATTGTGACACTTTCAAATTAAGAGCAAAAGATGGCAAAATGAGAAATACAGATATGCTAGATACAAAAAATATCTTAAGGTTAATCGAATCTGTTCCTTCACCAAAAGCGGAACCATTTAAAATGTGGCTGGCGAATTTAAGAAAAGAAAGAATTGATGAAGTATTTGATCCAGAAATCGCTATTAAGAGGGCAATAGATTATTACCGAAAAGGTGGATATTCTGATAAATGGATTGAAACAAGATTAAAAGGAATACTAGATAGAAATAAACTAACTGATATATGGAAAGAAGGAGGTATTACTGAAAATTATGAGTATGGAATACTTACTAATGAAATATATAAAGAATGGTCTGGTATGAAAGCAAGTGAATATAAAATATTTAAAGGGCTGCGTAAAGAATCTTTAAGAGATAATATGTCTGATATAGAGGTTGTTTTAACAGATCTTGGGAAAGTGGCAGCAAGAAAATTTGCTAAAGAGCATAAGCCGTATGGATTAGAACAAAATAAAAAAATTGCTAAGATGGGTGGACATGTTGCCAAAGTTGCAAAAGATGATATTGAAAAAAATTTAGGTAAATCAGTAATAACAAAAAATAATAAATTGAATTATAAATATATTGATTCGCAAGAAAAAATAGAAAATAAATAAATCATAAAAAGTAAAATAGATGTAATACTAGTTGTCAAAAAATGTCTATGTTCTGTTGAACTTCTTAAATTGCTATGATAATATTATTATGGTGAATAATTATGGCAAAATATGATGAATCAGCAATTAAAATACTAGAAGGATTAGAAGCAGTTCGAAAAAGACCTGGTATGTATATTGGTAGTACAGATAAAAGAGGACTACATCATTTAGTATGGGAAATTGTTGATAATTCAATAGATGAAATAATAAATGGTTATGGAAATCATATAAAAATTGTGTTACATAAAGATAACAGCATTACAATTGCAGACAATGGTAGAGGAGTTCCAATTGGTATGCATGAAAGTGGAAAATCGACTCCTGAAGTTATTTACACAATTTTACATGCTGGCGGTAAATTTGAAAGTGGAAATTATAAAGTTAGTGGTGGACTTCATGGTGTAGGTGGTTCAGTAGTTAATGCTTTAAGTAGTAAAATGGACGTTATTATTTATAGAGATGGTGTTATTTCTAATATTCGTTTTAGTGATGGAGGAAAGGTAGAAAGCCCTCTAAAAACAATTGGTAAAACAAATAAAACTGGAACTATTGTAACATTTTGGCCTGATGCAAATATATTTAAAGGTTTAACTTTTTCTTTTACAACTATTTGTGAAAGAATGCAAGAAAGCGCATTTTTAATTCCAAATTTAACAATAGAAATAACCGATGAAGATAGTGATAGATATGTCAAATATCATTATGAAGAAGGACTTACTGATTTTGTTAAATACATAAATGAAGATAAAAATACCCTTAATAAAGTATTGAATTTTACAGGAAGCAAAAATGATATTGAAGTAAATGTTGCTTTACAATATACAGATACTTATAATGAAAATATTATTTCATTTGTTAATAATGTTAAAACTAATGATGGTGGTACTCATGAAGTTGGATTTAAAACGGGGATTACTAAAGCCTTTAATGATTATGTAAAAGCCAATAATTTATTAAAAGGAAAAGATAATACATTTGATGGTAGTGATGTAAGAGAAGGAATAAGTGCTGTAATTAATTTAAGAATTCCAGAAAAATTTTTACAATTTGAAGGGCAAACTAAAGGAAAATTAGGAACGCAGGAAGCAAGAAGTATTACAGAAAGTATAACTTATGAAAATATGCGCTTCTTTTTAGAAGAAAATAAAGAAGTAGCGCTTAATATTGTGGAAAAAGCCATGAAAAGTAAAGTGGCAAGAGAAGCCGCAAGAAAAGCAAGAGAAGATGCAAGAAATGGTAAAGGTAAAAATAAAATTGAAAAAAATTTATCAGGAAAATTAGCCCCAGCCACTAGTAAAAATCCTAAGATAAATGAATTATTTTTAGTCGAAGGAGATAGTGCTGGCGGGTCAGCCAAAAGTGGACGAAACAGAAAATTTCAAGCGATACTTCCTTTAAGAGGAAAAGTAATTAATGCGGAAAAGACAAGCATATCAGAAATATTAAAAAATGAAGAAATAAATACGATTATTCATACTATTGGTGCTGGCATTGGTGAATATTTTGATATAAATGATGCTAATTATGATAAAGTAATAATTATGACTGATGCCGATGTTGATGGCTCACATATTCAAATATTATTACTAACATTTTTCTATCGTTTTATGCGCCCTTTAATCGAAGCCGGAAGACTTTATATTGCTAAACCTCCACTTTATAAAATTGATTATGGTAAGAAATGCTTTTATGCTTATTCTGATGAAGAAAGATTTAAAATTGTTTCTGAAAATTCTGGTAAACCTGATATTTCCAGAAACAAAGGTTTAGGGGAAATGAATGCTGAAGAGTTATGGGATACAACAATGAATCCTGATACTAGAAGTCTAATAAGAGTAAATATTTATGATGTAACTTTAGCAGAAAAAAGAGTTAATGTTTTAATGGGAGATAAAGTTGAACCTCGTAAAGAGTGGATTGAAGAAAATATAGTCTTTACCATGGAAGATAGTTATCGTAAGGAATAAGGTGAATTATGGAAAATGTAATTAAAAGAATTGAAGACTATGCTTTAGAAGAAATAATGGGAACACGTTTTGCTTCTTATGCAAAAGAAATTATTCAAGATAGAGCAATACCTGATGTTAGAGATGGCTTAAAACCAGTACAAAGAAGAATTCTTTATGCCATGTATAATGCTGGAAATACTTATGATAAAAAATATTTGAAAAGTGCTGCTACTGTTGGAGATGTTTTAGGTAAATACCATCCTCATGGTGATAGTTCTGTTTATGATGCAATGGTTAGAATGAGTCAGTGGTGGAAACAAAATGCTCCTTTAATTGATATGAAAGGTAACAATGGCTCAATGGACGGAGATCCAGCCGCTGCCTATCGTTATACAGAAGCAAGACTTGCGAAAATAAGCAATGAACTTTTATGTGATTTAGATAAAGAAACAGTTGAATGGGCACCAAATTTTGATGACCGTTTACTTGAACCAACCGTTTTACCGGCTAAATTTCCTAATCTTTTAGTTAATGGAACAATGGGAATAAGTGCCGGTTATGCTACAAATATACCTCCCCATAATTTAGGAGAGATAATTGATGCTACAATAAAGAGAATTGAATCTCCCAATTGTTATTTAGATACAATTTTAGATATCGTAAAAGGTCCAGATTTTCCAATTGGTGGAATTGTCTGTGGGATTGATGGTATAAGAGATGCCTTTAAAACTGGGAAAGGAAAAGTTTTAATTCGTTCTAAATACGAAATCATTAAAGAAAAAGGAAAAGAAAAAATAATTATTACGGAAATTCCTTTTGATGTTAATAAAGCCTTATTAGTAAACAAAATAGATGCAATTAAAATTGATAAAAAAATTGAAGGTATTTTAGAAGTAAGAGATGAATCAGATAGAGAAGGTTTAAGAATAGCAATTGATTTAAAAAGTGGTGCTAATAGCGAACTTATTTTAAATTATTTACTAAAAAACACTGATTTACAAATATCATATAATTATAATATGGTAGCAATAGTAAATAGAGTACCAAAAACTTTAGGGATTCTCCCAATTATTGATGCTTATATAGCACATCAAAAAGAAGTTATTTTAAAAAGAACAACATTTGATTTAAAAACAAAAGAAAAAAGACTTCATATAGTAGAAGGATTAATTAAATGTATTTCTATAATAGATGATGTAATTAAAGTAATAAGGGCTAGCAAAAATAAAAGTGATGCTGAAAGTAATTTAGTTATGAAGTTTGCTTTTACACTAGAGCAAGCAAGAGCAATTGTTGTCTTACAACTTTATAGATTAACTAATACTGACATTGTGGCTTTACAAGAAGAGATAGAATCTTTAAAGAAATTAATTGAAGGACTTCGGGCTATTTTAAGTGATGAAGAAATATTAAAATATGTAATGAAAAAAGAATTAAAATTAATTAAAAAAGAATATGCTATTCCAAGAAAAACTAAAATTGAAAATGAAATAACTGAAATAAAGATAGATTTGACTAGTATGATACCAAAAGAAAAAGTAGTGGTTATTGTAACTAATGAAGGTTATGTAAAAAGAGTATCATTAAAATCTCTAAATACATCTCTAGGTGATACATTACTTAAACCAGGCGATTATGTAACTAATTTTTATGAAACAACTACTTTAGATAATTTAGTATTATTTACTAATTTAGGTAATTATTTATTTATTCCAGTTTATAAAATATTTGAAACAAAATGGAAAGAAATGGGAAAACATGTTAGTAATTTAGTCCCTCTTAAAGAGAGCGAAAAGATAATTGCTTCATTTATTTTAGAAGATAAAAAAGTTTTAACTATGTTTACTAAATTAGGTATGGTAAAACAAGTTTTAATGAAAGACTTAGTTGTAAATAGATATAGTAAAACATTAACAGCGATGATATTAAAAGAAAATGATGAATTAATAAGTGTTAGTGATAGTAGTGATATGGCGCTAATTGTTACTAATAATGGTTATTATTTAACATATGAAGAAAAAGAAATTCCCGTAGTAGGTCCAAAAGCATCGGGAGTAAAAGGAATTAATTTAGTGAATGATTTTGTAATCTTTGGCGGTTGTTTTGATAAGAGTGATGAATATCTAAATATTTATACTAATAATAAAACAGCAAAGAGAGTAAAACTTGAAGAATTAAAACCAATTAGTAGGGCTAAAAAAGGAAATTTAATACTTAAAAAGACAAAAACAGTTACTTATTTAGTAGAGTATGCTAATATTACTAATTCAAAAGATATTATTTTAATAAAGAGTGATAGCGAAATAAAAGAAGTTAAGAATAGTGAAATTCCAATTATGGATGTAACAAGTACTGGCTCTAATATTACTAAAAATCAAATAGATGATATTGATTTAAAGAAAGAATTAATTCGCATTACCAATGTATTAGAAGAAAATAAAAAAGAAGAAGTTAAAGATAAACAAATGTCATTTAAAGAATTTAGTAATGAATTTAAAATATAATAAAATTACCTAGTTATACATAATATATACTAGGTGATTTTTTATGAGTAAAAAGGATGAATTTAAAGAATTTATAAGAAGTAAACCAGAATTAGTTGAGTATATAAAAAATAAAGATATGACTATGCAAGGCTTTTTTGAAATATTTGATGTTTATGGTCCTGATGAAAATGCTTGGAAGCCATATATAAGAAGTGAAATAACTAAAAATAAAGAAACGAATTTTAGTGATATAGTAAAAAACATTAATATTGATAATTTACAAAAACATATTAATACTGCCCAAAAAGCCTTGGGGGTAGTAGAGGATTTAACTACTAAAAGTAGTAATGTAACAAATATAGCAAAAGGACCTCTTACAAGTAGACCATTAAATAAATTTTTTGAGGATTAAATGGAATTTTATTTACAAAATAAGTTAAGAGAAGATAAAAAGTTTAAAAGATATTTAGAAGAAAATTCTGCCTTTATAAAATATTTAAATCGTAATCCTGAATACTATAAAGAATTTATGAAAATAATGAAGGAAAAATATAAAGAAAGAGCAACAGATAAATTAAGTGATGCCATAAATACAGTAGAAATAGTTAGTTCAATAATTGATACTTTAAAATAAAAGATTAATTTTAGAAAATAATTTACTCTAAAATTAATCTTTTATTAAATAATCATTAATTCCATATTTTTCTTCTTCGGTGTCAAAAAATATTTCTAAATGGGGTGTTTTATAAGTTAAGATAATCATTATTATATAGATAGTTACTATTCCTACGATACTTAGTAATTTCTCATAAGGAAATTTTTTTGGCATTATAAATTTATAACTTAGATAATTTACAATAACAAATGTTAATAATAAAAGAGTAAAAGTAATAAACATAACTTCTCCAAATAAATATCTTAAAGGATAATACATTGCTAAATAAATAGGAATTGCTATGATACTTTTTATAAAAAGTGGTAAGATAAAACTTTCATAAGAATAGTTAAATTTTTTTAAAATAAAGTATTCAATAATTCCATAAAGTAAAATAGTAGTATAAATCATTTTCATATGTTCCCAAATACTTTCATTAACTGGAAATAGAAAAGAAAATAAAGTATTAGGAAATAAGTCATAAAGAAAATGAGTTAAAAAACATAAAGCAAAAGTAATTAAAGCATTAATAAAAATAATTTTTTTCATATAATCTCCTTAATATTATTTTATAAACAATTTATAAATTTATTCTAATTTATAAGGAGAAAATAATTTTTAATATAAAAAAGCAAATAAAAACTATTGCTTACTGGCACAATGGTAAAAAGCCTATATAAGGAAAAGGCTATAAGTAAAGCACTAAATATTTACATTATTGTCTTGTTAAAATATACCATATTAAAAAAATAAATCCAATAATTAATAACTTTATTTCTAAAATAATGACTTTTAATAAGAAAATTGGTAAAATAATAGTATGAAAAATTTAATGGATTTAAATATTTTAGAATTAGAAGATTATTTATTAAGTATTGGAGAGAAAAAATATAAGGCTATCCAAATTTTTGAATGGTTATATATTCATAAAGTTTATAATATAGATGAATTTACTAATATAAAGAAAGAATTAAGAGATAAATTAAAGAGTGATTTTAATACAGAATTTATTAGTATAAAAAGAAAAGAAGAAGGAAGTTATGTTAGCAAATATTTATTTAGTTTGAAAGATTCTAATTTTATTGAGGCTGTTTTAATGGAACATGATTATGGCTTAAGTGTTTGTATTTCTAGTCAAGTTGGCTGTAATATGGGGTGCAAATTTTGTGAAAGTGGCCGATTAAAAAAGATTCGTAATTTATCTACTCATGAAATGGTTGAACAAATTCTTTTAATTGAAGAAGATATTAAGAAAAAAATTAATAGTGTAGTAATAATGGGAATAGGAGAACCTTTTGATAACTATGATAATGTAATTAATTTTATTAAAATAATAAATAATCCTAAAGGACTTGCCATTGGTGCAAGACATATCACAGTTTCTACTTGTGGTTTAGTACCTAAAATAGATGAATTTAGTAATTTAGATTTACAAGTTAATTTAGCCTTTTCTTTGCATGCTCCGAATGATGCGATAAGAAATAGTATAATGCCTGTCAACAAAGTGTATAATATCAGTCAAGTAATGGGGGCAATAAAGAGATATATTAGTAAAACTAATAGACGGGTTACTATTGAATATGTTATGCTTAATATGGTAAATGATAGCGTAGATAATGCCAAAGAATTAGCAAATCTTTTAAAAGGCTTAAATGTCTATGTTAATTTGATACCTTATAATGAAACAAGTAATTTAGAATTTCATAAAAGTAAGAGAATAAAAGAATTTAAAGACACATTAATGAAGATGGGCATTAATACTACAGTTAGAAAAGAATTTGGTGATAGTATTAGTGCGGCATGCGGACAACTTAGAAGCAAAGAGGTGTAAAGATGAAATCATGTTATATGACAGATTCCGGAAAAGTAAGAAGTCATAATGAAGATAGTGTTACCATCTTGAAAAACGCAAGTAACGAATATTTATTAATTGTAGCAGATGGTATGGGTGGACACAGAAAAGGCGAAGTTGCATCTAGTCTAGCAGTATCTCGTTTAGGTAAAAGATTTAATGATACTCCAAGTGTTGGTAGTAAACTTGATGCAGTTAATTGGTTAAATGATAATATTAATGAAATAAATGCTGAAATATTAGAATATGGTGAAAATAATATTGATTCTAAAGGATTAGGGACAACAGTAGTAGTAGCGCTTTTAACTAATGATTATTTAATATTTGGTAATATTGGTGATTCTTCCGGTTATGTCATAAAAAATAAAAAATTACATAAAGTAACAAAGGCACATACTTTAGTTAACTTATTAGTTGAAGCCGGTAATTTAACAGAGGAAGAAGCAAAGACACATCCTAAGAAAAATATTTTAATGAAAGCCTTAGGAGTATCAGAGAAGGCTGAACTTGATATATTTGATGTTGATATGGAAAGTGAAGCAATTCTTTTATGTAGTGATGGACTTACAAATATGTTAAGTGATGATCAAATAGAAAAAGTATTAATAAATGATGAATTAGATGAACAAGAAAAAGTAGAAAAATTAATTCGAAAATGTAATGCTCGAGGCGGAAATGATAATATCTCAATAGCGTACTTGAATAGGGTTGGTGAATAAAAATGGTAATGAAAGGGCAAAAGATTAGTGACCGCTATCAAATAATTAAAAGTATTGGTGAAGGCGGTATGGCTAATGTTTATTTAGCGTATGATACTATATTGGACCGTAATGTGGCGGTTAAAGTTTTAAGAGGAGATTTAGCAACAGATGAAAAATTTGTGCGTCGTTTTCAAAGAGAAGCCTTATCAGCCTCTAGTTTATCTAATCCTAATATAGTTGAAGTCTATGATGTTGGAGAAGATAATGGCGAATATTATATAGTTATGGAATATATTGAAGGTAAACATTTAAAGACTTTGTTAAAAAAGAGAGGTAAACTTACTGTATCGGAAGCAGTAGATATTGTAATGCAAATAACTGATGGTTTATCTGTTGCGCATGATTCTTATATAATTCATAGAGATATTAAGCCTCAAAATATAATGATTTTAGAAAATGGCTTAGTTAAAATAACTGATTTTGGTATTGCTATGGCTATGAATTCTACTCAACTTACCCAAACTAATTCAGTTATGGGAAGTGTTCATTATCTTCCGCCAGAACAAGCAAGTGGTAAAGGCTCAACCCTGCAAAGTGATATTTATTCCATTGGTATTTTATTTTATGAATTACTAACTGGTAAATTACCATTTAAAGGTGAAAATGCGGTAGAAATTGCTTTAAAACATTTAAAAGAACCGCTTCCATCAATTAAAGAAGAGATTCCGAGTATTCCGCAAAGTGTAGAAAATATTATAATTAAAGCAACGGCAAAGAATCCTAAAAATAGATATGCTGATGCTAGAGAAATGCATGAAGATTTAAAAACTTGTTTAGACCCAAGAAGAGCAAATGAACCAAAAATTAAATTAAAATATCAAGAATTAGATGATACAAAAGCGATAAAGCCAATAAAAGTAGAAGAAAAAAAGAATGATAATAAAAAACAAGTAAATAATAATAAAAATAAAAATAATGAAGAAGAAATTATAGCAAAGAAAATAACAGGTGATGATTTGAAAAAACAAAATAAAACATTAATAAGATTAGCATCAGTTTTTACTGGACTTATTTTAGTAATAACTTTAGTATTTGTATTTATTACTATATCAACAAAGACATCTTCCATTAAAGTACCAGATGTTTCTAATAAAACAGTAAGTGAAGCGATAAGTATTTTACAAGATGCAGGATTTAGTGTATCAGATGATCAAGAAGGAATTGCTTCAACAGAAGTAGAAATAGGAAAAGTTGTTAGGACATCTCCTCTTGCAGGAACAGAAAGAAAGAAAGGCTCTACTATTAAAATTTATATATCAACTGGAGATGCAACAATTGAAATTGAAGATTATACTGGTAAAAATTATTTAGAAGTTAAAGGGGCTTTAGAAGCAAGAGGTTTAGTAGTTAATACAGAAGATGAAGTAATTGATGATCCTGAAACTGAATTTAATGATGGCGATGTTGTAAGACAATCAGTTGAAGCCGGAGAAAAACTAAGTAAGGGTGAAAATATTACTTTATATGTTGCAAGTATAGGTATAGCATACCCAGATTTTACTGATGGAACATATACAATTAGTGATGTTGAAGAATTCTGTAATGAAAATAATTTAAAATTAGATATTGTTTATACAATAAGTGATACTAACCTTTCAGGAACTATTTATGAACAAAGTAGAGAAGCAGGAACTCCAGTAAAAAGTGGAGCAACATTTAGAATTAAAGTATATCAAAATGATACATCTAGTGAAGAAGAACCGGATGTAGATGTATGTGAAGATGGCTTATGTTAAGTAATGGAATAATTACAAAAGTTAATAGTGATACTTTTACAGTCAAAGTAGATAATAGTTATTTAGACTGTAAAGTAAGAGGTAAATTTAGAAATATTAAATTAAAACCAGTCGTAGGAGATAAAGTCTTAGTAGATAAAACTAATAAAACTATAGAAAAAGTATTAGATAGAGATAATTATTTACTAAGACCTCCTGTTGCTAATATAGATATTGCTATAATTGTTACTAGTTTAGTAGAGCCAAATATAAATATAACTTTACTAGATAAATTAATAAGTATTATAACTATTAATAAAATAGAGCCAGTTATATTATTTACTAAATTAGATTTAGGGAAAAAAAGTGATATAAAAAATTTAAAAGATATTACTAAGTATTATCAAAAAATAGGAATTAAAGTATTTAATAATAAAAATTTAAGAAAAATAAAGAAATATTTAAAAGGAAAAATAGTAACAGTATGTGGTCAAACTGGGGCAGGTAAATCAACTTTTTTAAATAAATTAGATAAAAGATTAAATTTACAAACTAATGAAATATCTAAATCTTTAGGTAGAGGAAAACATACAACTAGAATAGTAGAATTATTTGAAATAGATAATTTTTATATAGTAGATACTCCAGGTTTTTCTTCCATTGATATAAATATCTATACTATTGAGGAAATAAAGAAAAGTTTTATAGAATTTAATAATATTACATGTAAATTTAATAATTGTAATCATTTAAATGAAAAAGGTTGTAAAGTAGTGGAACTTGTTCATAATAATTTAATTAGAAAATCAAGATATGATAGTTATATAAGATTTATAAAGGAGACTAAATGATTTCAGTAAGTTATTTAAAAAGTATAAATAGTAAAAAAGATACAATTAATTTAATTGATAAAAGTATTGCTGATTTAATTCATGTTGATTTAATGGACGGAGAGTATGTTTTTGAAAATAATTTAGATATTAATGAAATAATAAATGATTTAAAAGATGTATCTAAACCATTAGATATTCATTTAATGGTTAATAGTCCCATTAAATATATAGATATTCTTGCTAAATTAAAACCATACATTATAACATTTCATTTAGATTCTTTAGATAATCCAAATGAAGTAATTAATTTAATTAAAGATTATAATATAAAAGTAGGTATTGCTATTAATCCTAGTGATAATATAAATATATTAAATAACTATTATGACTTAATTGATTATGTTTTAATTATGAGTGTAAATCCCGGTAAAGGGGGACAATTATTTCAAAGTGAAGTTTTATCTAAATTAAAGTTACTAGAAAATAAAAATCTATTACTAGGAATAGATGGAGGAATAAATAATAATACAATTAAATATTTACATAATTATAAAATAGATATAATAGTAAGTGGTTCATATATTTGTAATAGTAATAACTATAATGAACAAATTAATACACTAAAAAAGAATATGTTATGAGTGAACATGTTCTTTTTTTGTTTCACGACTTTGCATAATTGATTTATGATAAGGACTTCTTTCATCAGTTCTATATAATAAATAATCTATACTTGTATTATAAAAATCTGCTATTTTCTTTAATGTACTAATAGGTATATTAATTTTTTCTAATTCATATTTACTATAATTTGATTGATCTACATGTAAGTATTTTGCAATTAACGCTGGTGGACATATACATGTTGGAGCCCAAATTTTAGAAGATAGTAAGACTGCATGGTTAAATTTTATAAAATTGTGGTCTGTATATGAAAATGTTATATTTCGTTTTGAATATGGGGATTTTTTAACTGCTAGACCAAATACGCTTCGATTCTAAATGAAGTATTTTGGCAAGACTATTTAAAATTAAAAAATAATAATGTTTGTTTAGAAGAAATAATAAGTGTAATTTCTCATAAAAAATATCAAGCAGTTAATTTTAATAATATGTATACTTATAATACTATTGAATTTAGAAGCCCTAATGGTACTTTAGATAATATAATATAATATGGCAAAATAATGTGAATTTTTTTGTTAAATTATTAATATATGCTAGAAGTATAAATTATAATGATGATTTAATTGAAAAAAGACATTTAACTAATTTAGATAAATATAATGAATTAAAATGGTATGATGAAATATTTTTAGGTCAAGCATTAGAGTTGTGTGATATGATTTTTACAAATAATCTTGATAAAATTTATTTTTTAAAACAATATTTAAAATCTTTTGAAGTTAGAAAAAATACAAAAGAGTATTCTAAAGGACCTTCTTTAACTAAAAAGAAGTACATTTATTAATGTGTACTTCTTATTTTTATTTACATTTATTCGCGGCTTCAATAAAACTCATGAATAAAGGATGTGGTTTAGTTGGTCTACTTTTAAATTCAGGGTGAAATTGACTAGCAATAAAATGCGGGTGGTTAGGTAATTCAATAATTTCTACTAAATTGGCTTTAGTATTAAAGCCAGAAAATACCATACCTTTACTTTCCAATAATTCTTTATAATTATTATTAAATTCATAACGATGGCGATGTCTTTCTAAAATAATATCTTCCTTATAATCTTTATAGGCTAGAGTATCTTTAACTAAAGAACACTCATAATTACCAAGTCGTAAAGTTCCACCCATATTAATGATGGCTTTTTGAGATTCCATTAAATCTATAACGGGATTTTTACAAAGTGGATTAAATTCCGTTGAATTAGCATCTTCTAAAGAACAAACATTTCTGGCAAATTCAATAACGGCTAGTTGCATGCCTAAACATATTCCTAAAAATGGTATTTTATTAACTCTAGCATAATTAATGGCTTTAATTTTTCCTTCAATACCCCTAGAACCAAAACCACCAGGAACTAAAATTCCTTTTGAATTTTTAAATACTTCTTTTAAATTAGCAGATTCTTTTTCTAAAGATTCTGAATCTACCCAATTGATTTTTATTTTTTTATTTACTTTATAACCAGCATGTTTAAGTGATTCTGCAACAGATATATAAGCATCATGTAATTCAATATATTTACCTACTAAAGATATTTCTAATTCATTATCTAAATTATTAACGGTATTTATTAAATCTTCCCAATATTTTAAATTAGCCTTCTTAATTGGCAATTCAAATTGTTTTAAAATAATTTCATCAATATTTTGTTTATAATAATTAATTGGTATTTCATATATATTATTGACATCAATTGAATCTATAATATTAGTAACAGGAATAGAGCAGAATAAAGATAATTTGTTTTTTATGGCATCAGTAGTAGAAAAAGGAGCACGACAAACTAATGCATCTGGACTTATTCCCATATTTCTTAAATCTTTAACACTATTTTGGGTTGGTTTAGTTTTTAATTCTCCCGAACCAAAAATATAAGGAATTAAAGTACAATGAACAAAGAAAGTATTATTTTTACCTAATTCATATTGCACTTGTCTTAAGGCTTCGATGAATGCTTGGGACTCAATATCGCCAACTGTACCTCCAATTTCTGTAATAACTATATCGGCATTACTAGATACTCCGGCTTCATAAATCTTATTTTTAATTTCATTAGTTATATGCGGTACCATTTGGACAGTGGCTCCTAAAAAGTCACCTTTTCGTTCTTTTTCAATAACTGATTTATAAATTTTTCCACTTGTAATATTTGATGTATAGTTTAATTCCTCATCAATAAATCTTTCATAATGTCCTAAATCTAAATCAGTTTCGCACCCATCATAAGTTACAAATACTTCTCCATGTTGAATTGGATTCATAGTACCTGGGTCAACATTAAAATAAGGGTCAAACTTTTGCATAAAGACTTTATAACCCCTAGATTTAAGTAGTAGGGCTATACTTGATGCAGTAATTCCCTTACCAAGTCCCGATACCACACCCCCAGTAACGAATACATATTTAGTCATAATATCACCTCCACAAAATAAAAAAACTAATAGTATTCGAGAACTATTAGGCTCTCTTTAATTATAGAGTATTCTAAATTACTTAGCAATAATTTTATAATTATTTTGTTAATAACATGACAATTTTTAACAAATTTCACAAATTAGAGATAATCAATTTTAAAATACTTAAAATTATGATAAAATGGGTATAGTAAGGTGATTTAGATGACTAGAGAAACATTTTTACTAATAGCAGTGGCTTATTATATGTTTACAATGATTATAGTAATAGTGGTTTTATTATTAATGAATAGAAGATATCGTAATAATTTAACCAATGAAATAAATACATTAGAAAGAGAAAAAAATTTAATTATTAGTAGTAGTATTTTATCTGAATTAAATAAAGTTGAGGCTTTAATAAATAATGCTGATTTAAAGAAAAAATATGATAATTGGCAAGAGAGATTTATAAGTATTAGAGATGAAGAAATACCAAAGATTACTGATGAAATAATTGTTTTACAAAATGATTTTAATGAAAGAGATTATAATAAATTAAAAAAAGGTATTAATGAAGCCGAACTTAATATTAATTATTTAAAGACTAAAGCCGATTTTTTACTGGAAGAAATTAAAGAAATAACTTTAAGTGAAGAAAGAAATAGAGAAACAATTATTAAATTAAAAGCAGATTATAGAGAAATACAAAATATTTATAATAGTAATTTAAGTGATTATGAAATGATTAAAACTCCAATTGAGTTACAATTTGAAAATGTTGACAAGTTATTTAGTGCCTTTGAAGTAGCAATGGAAAATAATGAATATTTAGAAGTAGGAAGAATTGTTAAAGCAATTGATGATGTTATAGGTAACTTAAAAATAGTTATTAATGAAACTAAAACAATTGTTAATTTAGGCAGTGTTTTAATACCCAAAAGAATTGCTGATATTAATAACGTTTATCATAAAATGAAATTAGAAGGTTATAATTTAGAATATTTAAATATTGAGTATAATATAAAAGAGGCTGATAAAAAAATTCAAGATGTATTTAGTAGATTAAATGTTTTAAATGTAGTTGACTCTGTCTTTGAATTAAAAACAATGCTAGAT
Source organism: uncultured Bacilli bacterium (assembly GCA_944372545.1). Classification (GTDB taxonomy): domain Bacteria; phylum Bacillota_I; class Bacilli_A; order RF39; family UBA660; genus SIG200. The sequence continues at coordinate 15,344 of CALVZO010000031.1, forward strand.
TATTTTGATTCTTTATATAATGATTTTGATAAAGAAAGAATTACTAAGAAGTTATATGAAGAATATAAAAGAAGTATATTAATAAAGGTAAGTAAATTAGAAAAAATTAATAATGAATTATTTAGAAAAATAGATGATATTAAATATAATTATGATTTATCTGATGATGAAGTATTAGTAATATCGGAAATTAAAGAAGAATTTAATAATATAAGGGCTAGTTATGACCACATTGTAGAGATGGAGAGAAATAAAACTTTAGCCTATTCAAGATTAGAAAAAGAAATGGAAATTATTAATAATAAACTTACTAAGGGAGAAGAGAAGTTAAATAATGCTTTAAGAACTTTAGGAAGTTTAAAAGAAGATGAATTAAGAGCAAGAGATCAACTTGATGAAATAAAAGATATTTTATCGCAAGCAAAAGAGAAGGTAAGAAGTTATAAATTACCAGTAATACCTAAAAATTATTATGTTGAATTAAGTGAAGCCACGATGGCTATTAATGAGATGGTTAAAGAACTTGATAAAAGGCCAATTTCTATTAAAACTCTAAATTTAAGAGTAGATACTGCTAGAGATTTAGTTTTAAAAGTATATAATACGATTAATGAAACAATAAAGACTGCAAAGATGGCAGAAACAGCAATAGTTTATGGTAATAGATATAGAGTTACAAATAGAGAAGTTGATTTAGGATTAAGTAAAGCCGAAAATTCATTTTATAAAGGTAATTTTAAAAATAGTTTAGAAAACGCTATTAATGCAATAAATGTAATTGAACCAGGAATTCATAAGAGATTATTAGAAGAATACAAGTAGTTATTGGGAGTGATGCTGTGATTTATTTAGATTATGAAGATGCAACACCAATGTCACTAGAGGCAATTGATACTTATGTAAAAGTAGCCAAAGATTATATTGGAAATGTTAGTGCTAATAATAAAGAAGGAGAGAAAAGTAAGAAATTATTTTTAGAAACTACTAAAGAACTTGCTAATATGTTTAATATTTTAGATAGTGAAATTATATACACTAATGGGGGAATTGAAGCAAATAATATGGCTTTAGTTGGAGTTGCTATGGAAAATCATAAAAGGGGAAAACATATTATTGTGTCCCGTTTAGAACAAAGTTCAACTTATAAAATATGTGATTATTTAGCAAGTATTGGGTTTGAAATTAGTTATGTTAAAAATGATGAAGAAGGATTAATTAGTTTTGATGATTTAAGAAATTTAATTAGGGAAGATACTATACTTGTTAGTATTTGCGCTGTTAATGGAAGTGTGGGAGTAAGACAGCCATTAAAAATGTTAAGACAAATTATTAAAAAAGTAAATGAACATACTATATTTCATTCTGATTTAACTGATGCTCTAGGAAAAACAATTATTAATTTTCGAGATATTGATTTAGGTAGTGTAAGTGCTGATAAAGTATATGGGCCTAAAGGCATTGGCTTTTTATATAAAAATAGTTTAGTTAAAATGACTCCCCTTACTTATGGGAATAATAAATATCCTCAATATAAGCCTGATAATCTACCACTTCCTTTAATCGTAAGTATGAAAGAAGCCATAAAGAATAGTATTAAAGATTTAGATAAAAAAGAGAGATATATTAATTTATTAAATGAAAGAATAGTAAGTAAATTAAGTAATATTGATGGAATAAAAATTAATAAAACTAAATATTCTATTCCACATATTTTAAATATTAGTTTTGATAAAATATCTAGTGAAACTGTTTGTAATACATTAGGTAATAAAGATATTTTAGTAAGTTGTAATAGTAAAGAAGAAATATCTAGTGCTGTTATGGCTATATATAATGATTTAGAAAGAAGTAAAAGAACTTTAAGAATAAGTTTATCACATTTAACAACTGTGTTAGAAATTAATAGATTTTTAGAAATATTTTTGGTAGAATACAATAACTTAATTAATTTAATCGGGGGATAAATATGTTAGAAAAAGTAATATTTTTAAAATATGGCGAGTTATCAACTAAGAAAAATAATATTAATTTCTTTTTAAAACAATTAGAAAGTAATATTAAATTTATATTGGATAGTGAAGATATAATTCTATATGATTGTGGGAGAATGTTTATCTATCCTAAAAATGATTTTCAAAGTACATTAAGGAAATTACAAAATGTATTTGGTATTCATGAAATAAATATTGCTTATAAAAGTTTAGATAGAAGTCTTGATGCTTTAGAAGATAATGTTATTAATTTATTAAAAGATAGGGAATTTACTACTTTTAAAGTTGAAGTTAAAAGAAGTGATAAAAATTATGAATATGACAGTATGAATTTAAGAAAAATAATAGGTAGTTATATTTTAAAACATACAAATAATAAAAAAGTTGATGTCAATAATCCAGAAATAATAGTAAATATTGAAATTAGAAAAAAAGAAGTTTTAATATATTTTGATAAAGTTAAAGGTATTGGTGGTTATCCAGTTTCTTCTTTAGGTAAAGGACTTCTTATGTTAAGTGGGGGAATTGATTCTCCAGTTGCTGGTTATCTTGCTATGAAAAGAGGAATAAAAATAGAAGCAATTTATTTTGAAAGTCCACCTCATACTAGTCAAAATGCCAAAGATAAAGTAGTAGAACTTGCAAGATTACTTTCAATATATAATAATGATATTAAATTACATGTAATAAATTTTACTAATATTCAAGAAGCAATTTATAAAAATATTCCGCATGATTACTTAATTACTATTATGAGAAGAATGATGTATAGAATAAGTGCTATAGTAGCGGCCAAAGTTAATGCCAAAGTTTTAATAAATGGGGAATCTATTGGTCAAGTTGCAAGTCAAACTTTAACTAGTATGAAAGTTATAAATGAAGTTGTAAAAATACCTGTTATAAGACCGGTTGCGTGTTTTGATAAATTAGAAATTATTAATCTAGCCAAAAAAATAGGAACCTATGAAACAAGTATATTGCCTTATGAAGACTGTTGTACAATATTTGTACCAAAACACCCAGTTATAAATCCATTAAGAGAAAAATGTTTAGAGTATGAAAAATTAATTAATTATGAAGATTTAATATATGAATCGATTAAAAATAAAGAAGTTATTCATATAAAAAATGAAGAGTCTAATACTTATAGTGATTATTTATAAGTATTAAAAGTATTATTTAAGCCATAATATAAATGGTGATATAATGCTTAAAAATGAAGAATATAATGAAGGCTATTTTAAGAAGAAAATATTAAGTCAATTTAATGTAAGTGATAATATATTAAGTAGTGATTTAAATAAAAAAATAAATGAAGTATTTAAGAGCAAAAGACATGAGCGAGTGAGTAAAAAAAGATAAATTTTTTCCATCGCTCTTTTATTTACAAAACTTAAGAAGTACTTTATAATGGTAATAGAGGTGTGATTATGAATATATTATCTGTAAATGCTGGTAGTTCATCTTTAAAATTTACTTTAATTGAACTTCCATCAAGAAATGTACTAGCCAGTGGCTTATTTGAAAAAATAGGAATGACTGATAGTATGTACACTATTAAATTTAATGGTGAAAAAATAACAAAAACAACTAATTTATATGACCATTCAGTGGCAGTTTCTAAATTAATTGAAGAATTATTAGAAAATAATATAGTAGATAGTTTAGAAGAAATTGAAGGAGTAGGACATAGAATACTTCATGGAGGAAGTGAATTTACGAAGTCACTTATTTTAAATGAAGATATTTTACAAAGAATTTCTAAATATAATGAGTTAGGGCCACTTCATAATCCTGCTAATATTATGGGAGTTAAGGCTTTTATGAAAGTGTTACCTAATGTTTTAAATGTTGGAGTATTTGATACAACTTTCCATCAAACAATGGCAGAAGAAGAATATTTATATCCAGTACCTTATGAGTGGTATACTAAATATGGTATTAGAAAATATGGATTCCATGGTACAAGTCATCGTTTTATTTATAAGACTATTTCTGAATACTTTAAAAGAGATGATTTAAAAGTTATATCATGTCATATTGGTAATGGTGGTAGTTTGTGTGCTATAAATGGAGGAAAAGTAGTTGATACAACAATGGGATTTACTCCTCTTGCGGGAATTATGATGGGAACTCGTTCTGGTGATATTGATCCATCAATTATTCCTTTTGTCATGAAGAAAACTGGTAAGACTGCAGAAGAAATAGTAAATGATTTAAATAAGAAAAGTGGTTTACTAGGAATAAGTGGAATATCTTCTGATAGTAGAGATGTTGAAAATGCTTCGAAAGAAGGTAATGAAAGAGCAATTCTTGCCCAAAATATGTATGCGCAAAAAATTGCTAATTTCATAGCGATGTATAATAATTTATTAGATGGTGCCGATGTTATAACTTTAACTGCCGGAGTAGGAGAAAATTCTTCTGTAATGCGGAAACTTATTTGTGAAAGAATTAAAAGTTTAGGAGTTTTAATTGATGAAGAAAGAAACAATTGTCGAGGTGAATTTAAGTTGATAAGCAGTGATAACTCAAAAATACCAGTTTATGTTGTGCCAACAAATGAAGAGTTAATGATTGCTCTTGATACAATGGAATTAATCAGTTAGGGAGTGATTATCATTATAAATAAAAGTATATTAAATAAAATTTATAAAACAATAAAAAAGTATGATGAAATAGTTATTGCTAGACATGTTGGACCAGACCCTGATGCCGTTGCTAGTCAAATTGCTCTAAGAGATTCTATCTTACTTACTTTCCCAAGTAAAAAAGTATATGCAGTTGGACTAGGAGTATCTAAATTTAAAACTTATGGTCTTCTTGATCATGTAGATTATAGTACTCTTAATAATCCTTTACTTATTGTCCTAGATGTGCCTAATATGGCTAGAATTGATGGAATTGAGAATTTACAATATCAAGAAATTTTAAAAATAGACCATCACCCTAAAGAAGATATTAAGGGAGTAGTTGAATGGGTTGATGAAAAAAAATCTAGTACATGTCAAATGGTTTGCGAATTAATTTTAAATACTCGTTTAAAATTAAATACTAAAATTGCCGAAAATCTATTTTTAGGAATAGTTTCTGATAGTGAACGTTTTTCTTTAAAAAACACAACTTATGAAACTTTTGATACTGTAAAAAATTTATTAAAGGTTAGTAAAATAGATTTCACAAGTCTTTATGATATTTTATACACAAGACCATTTATCGAATATAAATTTATCGCATTTATTACAAATAATTTAGTAATTGATGAAAATAAAATGGGTTATATAAAAATAAGTGATAAAGATTTAAAAGAATATAATGTTGATTTAGCAACTCCTTCTAATTTAATTAATAATTATAATTTTATTAATGAATTATTAGTATGGACTTTTATAACTGAAGATGTTAAAAATAAACAATATAAAATAAGCATTCGCAGTAGGGGACCAATTATCAACAAAATTGCTAGTAATTATAATGGGGGAGGTCATAAGTTTGCGTGTGGTGCCCGAATAAATACAATGGAAGAAGTTGATAATTTATTAAAAGATTTAAGTAAGGCTTGCAAATTTTATGAAAATAAAGAGTTATAAGAAAAAAAGTAATAATTTATATGAAATAACACTAGATAATAATGCTAAAATTAGTTTATATGCTGATGTTATTTTAAAATATAATTTATTACAAAAAAAGGAAATAAAAAAAGAAGATTTAGAAGAAATAGTAAAAAATAATAAATATTTAGAAAGTTATTATGTTGCAATAAAATATTTAAATAATAAATTAAGAGTAGAAAAAGAAATTAGAAAAAAACTAAGTAATTATGATAAAGAAGTTATAGATTATACAATAGATAGATTACAAAAAGAAGGTTATTTAAATAATTCTTTATATATAAGAAGTTATGTTAATGATGAAGTAAATCTTAAATTAACTGGTCCAGTAAAAATAAAAAATGATTTATTAAAGTTAGGATTTAAAGAAATAGAGATAAATAATTATTTAGATACTTTTAGTAATGAAGTATGGCTAGAAAAAATAGAAAAACATATTAAAAAAGCAATAAAAAATAATCGTAATTATTCTTCACTTTTTCTAAAAAATAAAATAACAAATGATTTAATAAAAAAAGGCTTTTTAAAAAGTCAGATAAATACAATTATAAATGAATATGAATTTAGTGATAATTTAGATATTTATAATAAAGAATATAATAAGTTAAAAAATAAATTAAGTAGTAAATATCAAGGAAGAGATTTAGAACTGCAAATAAAAATGAGATTAAAAAAGAAAGGTTTTTAAAATAAGTATTTGGCAAAATCCAAATAATATGATATTATTTTATTGGAAAGAAGACCATCTAGGAAAACTTTTCACTTAAGTTTTTATGATTTAAGTGATTTTTTTTGTTTATAACCTTGAATTTATATCTTGAAATAGATAATATTTTATGATAATATTATTTCGGAAACAAAACCAGAAAGCCACTTAAATTAATTAGGTGGTTTTCTTTTACCAAATTTTAATAGTTAGTGAGTGTTATTTATGGAAAAATATAAAGAAATTGAAAGAAGTATTATAAAAAAATTTCGAAAAGAAGTATGGAGTAAAGTAATAAAAGGAATACAAGAATATGATTTAATTAAAGAAAATGATAATATAATGGTTTGTATAAGTGGAGGTAAAGATTCCTTTTTAATGGCTAAATGTTTACAAGAATTATTACGTCATGGCAAAATTAAATTTAATTTACATTTTGTTGTTATGGACCCTGGTTATAAAAATAGTATTATTGCAAAAATTAAAACAAATGCTAAAACATTAAATGTTCCAATAGAAATATTTCAAACTAATATTTTTGCTATTATAGAAAAAGGTGCTTCAAAAAGTCCTTGTTATTTATGTGCAAGAATGAGAAGAGGTTACTTATATAGTAAAGCAGAAGAACTAGGTTGTAATAAAATTGCTTTAGGACACCATTTTGATGATGTCATTGAAACATCTCTTTTATCTATGTTTTATTCATCAGAAATAAAAACTATGTTACCAAAATTACATAGTGATAATTTTAATGGACTAGAATTAATTAGACCTCTTTATTTAGTAAAAGAAGAGGCAATTAATGCTTGGACTAAATATAATAATCTTGAATTTATTAACTGCGCTTGTAAATTTACAGAAGAAGAGAATATTAACGATAGTAAAAGAAGAGAAGTTAAAGAGTTAATTAATAAGTTAAGAGAAGTTAATAAAAACATTGATTTTAATATTTTTAAAAGTTTAGATAATATCAATTTAGATTATGTTTTAGGGTATCGAAAAAATGATAAATACCATAGTTTTTTAGAAGATTATGACAAATAAAAAGAATCTTCTTTTTTTATTCAGAAGATTCACTTTGATTTGCTAAATTGTTTAAATATATTCCATATTGTCTATCAAGTTCGCTATCATTAATTTTTAAATTATATAATTCTCTATAATATTTCATTGCATTTAGAAAAATATCTGTTTCAGTACTTAACATTTCATTTGCTAATGTATCAATTATTTCTTCTTTAATATCATCTAATTCTTCTTTTTCTTTGGAAGCATTGCGATAAATAATATGATAACCTAATTCAGTAGTAACAATACTTTTACTATATTCACCATCATTTAATTTATAAGCCGCATCAATTAATTCATCATATTCTTCAGATAAATCACCATAATTAATGTAACCTAAATTACCATCTTTATCTTTAGTAATTTCATCTTTACTATATTCTTTAACTAAAGATTTAAAAGTTTCTAATTTATTATCAGCATCATTTAATCTTTTAATAATATCATTAGCAATTGTCTTTGCTTCATTTTCTTTTTCAGTAACTTCATCATCTTCCATATCATCAGTAACATCTGGTGTAATTAAAATATGATAAACCTCAATATCACCTTTAACATCATTTTTGTAATAATCTTCAATATCTTTATCAGTTACTTGCATTTTAGCATATTCTTCAACAGCATAAGAAGTCATAAAACTTAAATATAAATATTCTTCATAACCTTCAATACTTGTATAACTAGTCTTTGCTTGAATATCACTAAGTAAGTCTTCTTCACTTCCGTATGATTCAATCATTGCATCTATGTAAGAAGATGCATATTCTTTTGCTGTATCAATATAATCAGCATATTCTTTTTCTAAAATATAAGTATCAATTAATTTAATTGTCGCTTCAAGACCGAAATTTTTCTTTAATTCTTCAAATAAATCTTCAGCACTTATATGATATTCTTCTTCACCTTTCGTAAATGATACAACGGCTTCTTCACCATTTTGTAGTGTTGGTATTTTTCCACATCCACATAATAATAACAAACATATTAAACTTAATATTAAACTTTTTCTCATTTTTTCCTCCCAATAGTACTATTATAACAAGAATAGAGCATAAATACAAACAAATTAAGCACTCACACTTCAAATTATTAACCATAGATTATAAATGAATAGATATAAAGGAGGAGTGAAATATGTACTGTGGAAATAATGGAATTGGTGCAGCAATCATTTTAGTATTATTTATTTTATTAATTATAATAGTAGGAGCTTATATTTAAGTTAATAAAAGGAGGTAAATATTATGGCTTGCCAAAAAAATTGTGATAAAGAAAAATCGCATAATCCCCAAAATAATTATGTGTTTATAGTATTAATACTATATATATTGTTAGCAATAATCATTGGTGGAAATTTATTTTATTAGGAAAGAGGTTAAGCCTCTTTTTTTAATTTACACTTTTTAGAAGTTATGTTAAAATAATCTCAATTATTTTTGGTGGGGGTATTATGGACAAATACGAATTAGATTATGAAGATTATTGCAATATTAAAAGATTATTTAATTTATATAAAGAAATTGAAGAAGTATATGATGAGTTACTCCAATTAGAATTTGAAAATAAACAAAATACACCGATATATGATCAATTTTTAAGAATGCTAAAAAAGTTTCGAGAAGAAGAAAATGATATTTTAGAGTTTTTAGTAACAAGTAACGAAGCAAATGATGCGATTATTGAATATATAATTCCAAGTTATCCGGAATTAGAAACAGAAATTGAATTAATAAAAAATGAAGAAATTAACCTTTATAATTTAAGATTATTTAATAAACTTTTAAATTGGCAAACAGATGATTATGGTTTTGAAGATATTGAAGATATTGAAGATATTGAAGATATTGAAGATATTGAAGATATTGAAGATATTGAAGATATTGAAGATATTGAAAATATTGAAAATAATAGTGAAGATGAATTTGAAAACGATGAAAATGCCTTTATTTTTTATGTTTTCAATGTTGTTAAAGATCATGATGATGAAGTTGTTTTTGAAAATTCTATGGAAAGTGATTTTTTAAATACTTTTTTAGCCATTATAACTAAAACATTATCTTTATGTGATAATGATACAATTACATCAATTTTATTGAAATTTAAGTATCAATTATTATTTGTTTTTAATACTCTTGAAGATACTTATATTGATAAAAATTTTAATTTTGATAAGTTATATATTGGTTCAAAAATTACCTCTGAAATTCAAAATCGTGGTATAGATGAATATGAATTTTATATTAATGAATATTTAGATAATTTTTTAAATAATCAAATAATATCTTTAATTGATAATTCTGATAATTTAAGTGAAAATATTTCTAAAATTGAAATAACTAAAATTATAGTTAGATCTATTTTATTATTTTTAAAAAGAGAAGAAGTAACTAAATTTCAAACTTTATTAGATACTATTTTAAGTAATTTTATTGATGATGAAAAAACCAAAAATGAAATACTAAATGATATATTTATAAACTATAATACTGATTTAGAATTACCAAATATTTTAACATTTTATCCTAATAGAGGAAGATAAGCATAAAAAAACTACATTTTATTCAATGTAGAATTTTTTTATTCTGTACTAGTGTTTGGAAGTGGGGCAATATTTATATTTTCATTATATTGCTTTAATACTTTACTAAATTCTTCATAAACACTTTCATAATTTTTTAAATATTTTTCTTCCATTTTACTAAAAGGTATAACTAAATATTCTCTTTGGGCTCCACTTGAAGAACGATAAGTATAATTTAAATCAGCCCCAATATTATCTATTGTAATAGTAGTTGTATTGTTTTCTGTATCAACAACTTTTGTAATATCTAAAGTAGCAAACATACCAATAACACCAACTTTTCTAACCCAGGCTTCTTCTGCTCCCATTTGATTAGAAATAAAATTACCAAAAGAGTAGAATACAACAGTATCATCAATCATTTCCCAAGGTTCAATACAATGTGAGTGTGTTCCTAAAATAATATCAACACCATTATCTGCTAAAAATTTGGCTTGACTTCTTTGTGTATCTGTTGCGTTTTGTACATACTCACTTCCCCAGTGCATTGCTACAATTAAAATATCAACTTTATCACGAACAGCAGCAATATCTTCTAAAACTTGTTCTTCGTTCCATACATTAACTATAAATGGCTCATTAGCAAGTTCACTTTTACCTAATCCATTGGTACCATATGTATAAGATAACATTGTATAAGTTATCCCATTTGCTTCCATTATTTTATAATTAGAACGCGCTTTGCTACTACTAGCCATACCGGTTGCTAATACTCCTTCTTGAGATTCCCACCAACTAGCATATTTTTTGGCACTATCGCCACCCATATCCATTGAGTGATTAGTAGCAAGACTAATTAAATTAAAACCAGTATCAAGCATATCTTCACCAAACTGACTAGGCCCATTAAATCTAGGATATCCACTATAGGCTTTAGAATCATCAAATATAGTTTCTTGATTATAATATTTAATATCATAATCTTTAATTAATTCTTTTGTATAAGTTAGCATATTAGAAAAATCATATGTTCCATTAGTTTTTCCTGCATTATAAACAGTTGAGTGTAAAAGAGCATCTCCAGTTGCAATTAAACTTGCTTTATAAGTTTTTATTGGATTTTCTTTTTCTTTCTCTTCTTCTTTATTAAAAATTGAATTGTTATCATCTTTTATAAGCATACTTTTTACTCCCCAAAAACCAACTAATACAATAACAAGAAATATAATTAAGGAAATTCTTTTTGTTTTTCTTTTTAATCTTGCCATTATTTTAGTACCTCATAAACTTTTGTTACTTCAAGTTCACTTCTTGTTCCATGATTAGGAAGTAAATGCATATGATAATGTTTTATTTTTTGCGCATTTCCATAATTTACACAAATTGATAATTCTTTTGCATTTAATCTTTCCATAATATGTTTTGTATATTTTTTAGCAATTTCATTAATATGAACAACCAAATCACTAGGTAAATCCATAAATGTATCATAATGTTTTTTAGGAATTATCAAAGTATGTCCATCAACATTAGGATAAGCGTCCATAATAACCATTACTAAATCATCTTCATATAATTTCAAAGTTGGCACTTCGCCATTAATAATTTTACAAAATAAACACTCCATAATACCACCATCTAAATTGTAACAGAAATATCAAAAAATAAAAAGTGGTAAATAAATTTGTATTCATTTTTAGGCATTTCGCATAAATTAAATTAGAGGAGTGATAAATTTGTCTAACTTTAGAGAAATTGTAACTAAAGCCGTTATTGGAAAAGCAAAAAAAACAAGTGGGGGAAGTTACAAAATAACGACTGATGAAGTACCAAATACTATTTTAGGTTGTTGGGTTATAAATCATAGTTTTAATGGTACAAATAATTTAGGAAGTGTTTTAATAAATGGAGCATTCGATATTAATGTTTGGTATTCTTATGATAATGATACAAAAACTGGCGTTACAACCAAAAGATTTACTTACACCGATAAAATGAATATTCCACTTAAAAACGATAGCATTTTAGATAATAATTCCGAAATAATTGTAAGAAGTTTGAAACAACCAACAGTTACTAATGTTGATATTGTAGATGGTGTAGTTAATTTAACTATTGAAAAAGAATTGGGTGTAGAAATTGTTGGTAACACTAAAGTTAAAGTTTCAGTAGAAGATTTTGATGATGACTATGAAGAAGTAATTGATGAAGAAATTGAAAATGAAATAGATAATTTAGAAGAAGACTATTTAGATAAGAAGGAATAATTTAAAGGGCTATCTATTGAAAAAGATAGTAATTTAAGGTATCGTGAATATGGCAAGAGATATTGACATAAAATAAAAAAAGGGAACATTCAGTTTATCGTGCTTAATTTCTACTCAAAATACATTAAGTTAGATTAGACATTTAATTCAATGAAGAATTAAGTGTCATTTTTTTATTGCTTACAAAAAAGCAAGAAAAAAATATATACAGTCAACATTTTTTTGTTGACTGTATATAATATTAATGGTATACTTACTTTAGTAAAAAAGGAGGCAGAAATTATGGCAGTTAAATTAAGATTAAAAAGAATGGGTTCAAAACAAAAACCATTTTATAGAATAGTTGTGGCTGATTCTCGTAGTTCAAGAGATGGTCGCTTTATCGAAACAATTGGTACTTATGATCCAATTAAAGGTAGCGATAAAGTAACTATCGATGAAGAAAAAGCATTAACTTGGTTAAAAAATGGGGCAGAACCTACTGATACAGTAAGAAATATTTTATCACATGCTGGTGTTATGAAAAAACATGCTGATTCAAAAAAGAAAACTAAATAGAGGTTTTTATGAATGTAGTAGAATTTGCAGAGTATTTAATAAAAAATATTGTCAGAGAACCAGACTTAATTAAAGTATCTTTATTTGAAGCAGATGAAGATATTACTATTTTAGAAATTCTTGTTCCAGAAAGTGAAATGGGAAGAGTTATTGGTAGAGGTGGTAAAACTTCAACTGCAATTAGAACTTTAATTCAAGCATTCGCAGCAGTTCAAAAAATGCCAAAAGTAAAAATCAATATTGATGCATTTTAAGGAAGTAGGAAACTATTTCTTTTTTTATTAATAATTTTTTCTATTTTTAAATACTATTTAATGGTGATAATATAAAAACTATAGGTCTTATATTAAGAGAATTTACGGAAAATGAAAAAGAATTTTTAGGGACAAGAAGAGATTTATTTCAAAAATTATATCAATATGATGTTAATTTATTAGGCATTCCAATAACAAATGATTTTTATAAAACTAAATCTTTAGTGGATTTATGTGATGGAATTATCTTAAGTGGGGGAGATAATTATACAAAACAAGATTTTCTTTTAGTAGATTATCTTTATAAAATAGATAAACCTACTTTAGGAATATGTTTAGGTATGCAAGTAATGGGAATTAATTTTTCTAATTATGTAGAAATTAAAGTTAAAAACCATTATAGTTTAGATAAATATGTTCACTATATAACTATTAATGATAATTCAATTCTTAATAAAATCCTAAATAAAAAAAGAATACCTGTAAATAGTAGACATAATTGTGCCTTAATAAATACAAGGCTAGATATCATAGCAAGAAGTGATGATAAAATAATCGAAGCCATTGAAGATAAAAATAAAACATTTTTCTTAGGACTTGCTTGGCACCCAGAGTCATTAAATGATGAATATTCAGAAAAAATATTTGATTATTTCATAAATATAGTAAATAAAAAAACCCATTTCTAGGTTATTTTAATTTTTTTGCTTCTCTTGCACTAATGATAACAGTTTTACCATCAATTTTTTTCTTTTGTAAGTTTGGCTTTTGAGTCATTTTTGTTACATTTAAAGCATGACTTCTTAAATTACCACTTAAAGGTTTTTTAGTTGTTATTTTCTTTTTACTTGCCATGACTTTTGCCTCCTTTTTTCACTTAAAAACTTTACCATATTAGTTATAGTTTGTCAATTCCAATTTTGATAAATTTAAAAAAATGGTGGAAATACACCTTTTTTTTAAAAAGTTCAATTGACAAACAAAATAATTATAATATAATTAAATTAGATAAGGAGTGTATTTCTAATGGAGATAAAAAGAGATTTTTATTTAAACCAGTTAATAAAAAGGAAAGAAAATGGTCGTATAAAAATTATAACTGGAATAAGAAGATGCGGTAAGTCTTATTTATTAAATCCAATATTTAAAAACTATTTAATTAATGAAGGAATAGATGAAGAACATATTATAAATTTAGATTTGGATTATTTTGAAAATAAAAAGTATCACGATCCAAGTGCTTTATTTGAGTATGTAATGAATAAGAGAAAAGATAATAAAATGTATTATGTTTTATTAGATGAAATTCAAGAAGTAGAAGATTTTGAAAGTGTGTTAAATAGTTTTTTAGGCAAAGATAATCTTGATGTCTATGTAACTGGCTCAAATTCAAGATTCTTATCTAATGATATTAAAACTGAATTTAGAGGTAGAGGAGATGAAATAAGAGTATATCCTTTATCATTTAAAGAATTTAGTGATGCACTAAATAACAAAGATGAAAGTACTTGGAATGAGTATGTTACTTATGGTGGCATGCCTTATATTTTATCATTAAATTCAAATGAAGAAAAAAGTAAATATTTAAAAGATTTTTTTTCTAATACATATTTAAAAGATATTTTAGAAAGAAATAATATTTATAAAAATGAAATATTAGATAAAACTGTCGATATTTTATCATCATCAGTGGGTTCTTTAACTAATCCTAAAAAAATTGCCGATACTTTTGTTAGTAATGGCATAAAAGATATAGCACCCAAAACCATTTCAACTTATATAAATTATTTATTAGATTCATTTTTGATTGAAAAATCAGAAAGATATGATATAAAGGGGAAAAAATATATTTCTACGCCATCAAAATATTATTTTGTTGATGTTGGACTTCGAAATGCAAGACTAAATTTCCGCCAAATTGAACAAAAATATTTAATGGAAAATATTATTTATAATGAATTATTAAGAAGAGGTTTTAACGTTGATGTTGGTATTGTAGAGCAATATTCCAAAGATAATAATGATGTTACTATAAAAAAACAATTAGAAATAGATTTTGTATGTAATCAAGGAAGTAAAAGATATTATATACAATCTGCTCTTAATATAGATGAAGATAGTAAGAAGAGTCAAGAATTAAGACCACTTCTAAATGTCAAAGATTTTTTCAAAAAAATAATTGTTGTTAAAGATGATATAGTACCTTGGCATACTGAAGATGGAGTTTTAATTATTGGAATTAAAGAATTTTTATTAAATGAAAATAGTTTAGATTTATAAAAAAAGAGAGGCTAATTATGTATATTCCTATAAAAGTTACAACGGATTATTCATTATTAAAAAGTTTAATTAAAGTTAAAGATTTAATTAATTTTTGTCATGCCAATAATATATCTAGTTGTGCAATATGTGATAATAATCTATTTGGAAGTATAGAATTTTACATATTAGCAAAAAAAAACAATATTAAGCCAATTATCGGAATAGAGGTAACTATCAATAATTATATAATATATTTATATGCAAGAAATTATGATGGTTATAAAAATTTACTTAAAATAAATACAATAGTCAGTGAAAGAAATTTAAGTATTTTAGAATTAAAAAAATATAGTTATAATTTAATATGTGTTATTCCTTATAAAAGTATAAATATATATAATGAAATGAATTTTTTTGAATATTTATATTTAAGTTATGAAAATAAAGATGAATTACAAAATATATTAATTAAAACTAATAACGTTATTTATTTAAATGTTATAAGAGTATTTAATAAAAATGATTTAAAATATTTAACTTATTTAGATAAAATAAATGGTATAGAAAATAGTAATTACTTAAATAATTATTTTAATTATGATAATTTAGATGATTTTGATTTAAATGCATTAGATAAATTTAATAATTTAATTAATATAGAAATACCTTTTAATACAAGATATATTCCTAAATATAGAGAAGATGTTGACTCTTATCTTTTTATTACTAATTTAGCCAAAAAAGGTTTATATAAAAGATTAAATGGAAAGTTAAATAAAACATATATAGATAGATTAAATTATGAATTAGAAGTTATAAAGAATATGAATTTTATTGATTATTTTCTTATTGTTTATGACTATGTTTTATATGCCAAAAAAAATAATATTTTAGTAGGACCGGGAAGAGGTAGTGCGGCTGGTTCTTTAGTAAGTTATTGTTTAGGTATTACAGATATTGACCCTATTAAATATAATTTATTATTTGAAAGATTTTTAAATCCAGAAAGAGTATCAATGCCCGATATTGATATTGATTTTGATAATACCAAAAGAGAACAAGTAATAAATTATGTTAAAGAAAAGTATGGTATATATAATGTATCTGGAGGTATGACTTATACAACTTTAAAAACAAGATTAGTTTTAAGAGAAGTAGGTAAATTATTAGAAATTGATGATAATTTACTAAATAAATTCTTAAAAGTTATTAATAGAAATTTATCTCTAAAAGATAATTTAAAAGTAAAGGTAGTTAATGATTATTTAAAAAGTTATAATAATTTAAAAAAGGTATATGAAGTTAGTTTAAAATTAGAAGGACTTAAGAAGAATATTAGTACTCATGCTGCTGGTATTGTTATTGGTGATAGAGTACTTGATGAAATAATTCCTATTTATAAAAATAATGATGATTATTTATGTGGAATTGGATTAGAATATTTAGAGAATATTGGTTTATTAAAAATGGATTTTTTAGCCTTAAAAAACTTAAGTACTATAAGTAATATAATTAAGAATATTAAAGGATTTAATTTAAATGATATACCTCTTAATGATAGTATGGTTTATAAATTATTTCAAAATGGAGATACTTCCGGAATATTTCAATTTGAAACAAATACTTTTAAAAGTATGTTAATAAAATATAAACCAACTAATTTTGAGGAACTAGTAGCGTCAATTGCTTTAGTAAGACCTGGACCAAGCGTAGAATTATCGACTTATATTAAAAGAAAAAATGGGCAAGAGAAAATTACTTATTATGATTCCAAGATAAAAGATATATTAGAAGAAACTTATGGTGTAATAGTATATCAAGAACAAGTTATAAGTATTTTAGTTAAAGTTGCAAATTTTACTTATGCAGAAGCAGATAATATCAGAAGAGCAATGAGTAAGAAAAATATTAATATAATAAAGGAAGCAAAACTTAAGTTTTTAGAAAATGCGACTAAAAATGGATATGATATAAATACTAGTCAAAATATATTTAATCATATATTAAAATTTGCTGAATATGGATTTAATAAAGCCCATTCTGTATCTTATGCAACAGTTTCTTACCAAATGGCTTATTTAAAAGTACATTATCATCATTTATTTATTTTTGAATTATTAAATAATTCACTAGGTAATATAATAGATATTAAAAAATATTTAAATGAATTAAAAAAAGATAATTTAGTTATAAATGAAGTAGATATAAATAAGTCTAGTAAAGAATTTATATTAGATAAAAATAATGTATATTTACCATTTAATTTAATAAGGGGTACTAAAGATGAAGTAATAAATAAGTTACTTACAGAAAGAAATAATAATAAATTTAGTGATATTTATGATTTTTTTGCAAGAACTAGTAGTTTTTTAACTAAATTTGATTATACAACTTTAATTAATGCAAATACTTTAAGAGTATTTAATTATAATCAAAAAACTCTTATTAATAATTTAGATAGTTTAATTAATTATGGTAAATTATATCAAGATATGGGAAGTGTTACTTTAAAGCCTAAATTAGATATATATGAAGATGAGTTAGATAACAAAAGATTAAATGAATTAAATAGTTATGGATTTTATATTAGTAATCACCCTGCTAGTAAATATTTAGATAATTGTGTAAAATTAGATAGTATTAATAATTATCTCTTTAAAAATATTGTTTGTTATGTTTTAATAGAGAGTATTAAGAAAATTAAAACGAAGAAAAATGAAGATATGGCATTTATAAGTGGAAGTGATGAAACGGGAGTAAGTGATTTTACTGTATTTCCCAATAAATTTTATTTAATAAATGATGTAGAAGTTAATAATGTAGTTAAAGTATGGTGTACAGTAACTAAAAGATATGATAAATTAAGTTTAGTAATTAATAACATTATAAAGGAGTAACAATGGAAGATTTAAGAAGATTTTTTAAAAGTATTAATTTTGAATATAAAAATGTATTTGATAATACAGTTATTGAAAAAGTAGTATATAAAAAAAGTGATAAATTATATAATGTTTATTTAAAAAGTAAAGAAGTTATTGATTATGATATAATTAATGAATTATTTCAATGTGGAAAAAAGATGATTAATGGGGAATTTCCTTGTTATATTACAATTAATTATGAAAATATAATAGATAAAGATATTGAAGAATATATTAAAAGAATTATTAGTAATGTTGTATTTGAACACCCTTCTTTAATGGGGCTTGAAAATAGTTTTAAAGAATTAAAAGATAATACTATTTATTTAGAAGTAGGGAGTATCGGTGAAAAGAAAGCCTTAAGTAATTATAGTGAATATATAATATCTAATTTAAGTAATTTTGGTATTGGTACTTATGAAGTAGAGATTTTAATAAATGATAGTTTAAAAGAAGAAATTAAAAAAGAAATTGAAGATACGAAAAAAGTTAAATTAGAGAAAAAAGAAGAAAGTCCAGTTATTTTTGGGTTTCATAAAGATGGGGAAGTTACTAAAATAAAAAATATAGTGGGGGAAGTTAAAAATCTCATTATTGAAGGTTATGTTTTTGGTATTGATAATAGTGTGAGAAAAGGACAAAAAGGGACCGCTTATATTATTAATTTAAAAGTAAGTGATAAGACTGATAGTTTTTTAGTAAAGTTTGTTAGATTTAATGAAGAAGAATATAATCAAATATTAAAGAATTTAAAAGTAGGTAATTGGTATCGTATAGTAGGTAATGTTGAGATGGATAATTACTTAAGACAAATGATTTTAACTGGTCGGAGTATTGAAAAAATCCCAAGTAAAGATATAGTTATTAAAGATGAAGAAGAAGAAAAAAGAATTGAATTACATACACATACTATGATGAGTGCGATGGACGGAGTAATTGATGCTAAAAAATTAGTTAAATATGCTCATAGTTTAGGACATAAAGCCGTTGCAGTTACTGATCATGACTGTTTGCAAGCCTATCCTGATTTATATCATACTGTTTGTGATATTAATAAAGGAATAGAAAATGAAGAAGATAAGTTTAAAGTAATTTATGGAGCAGAACTTAGTATTGTTAATAATGAAAATGATTTAATTCATAATTTAAAAGATTATAATTTATTAGAGACTGAGTTTGTTGTTTTCGATACAGAAACTACTGGATTTACACCATATACTGACCAAATGATTGAAATTGGGGCCGTAAAAATAAAAAATGGTGAGATTACAGGGAGATTTGATGAACTTATTAATCCCGGAAGAAAATTACCTAGAAAAATAGTAGAACTTACAAATATAACTGATGAAATGTTAAGTGATAAAGATACCGAAGAAAATGTTGTTAAAAGATTTATGGAATTTATTAAAGATGCTCCTTTAGTTGCCCATAATGCTAAATTTGATATTGGTTTTATAAGTGCTTCTTATAATAAATATAATTTAGGAGAATTTACAAATACAGTAATTGACACAATGAGTATGGCAAGATTACTATATCCTAATTGGAAAAATCATAAACTATCAACATTAGTAAAACAATTAGAAGTTCCTTGGGACGAAGATTCTCACCATCGTGGAGATTATGATAGTGAAGGAACTGCAATTGCATTTTATAAAATGTGTAAAACTTTAGATAATCGTAATATTGAAACTACTACTAAATTATATAATTCAATAGATTTAGAAGAGTTATTAAAGTTTTCTCGACCTTTTCATATGTCTGTGTTAGTTCAAAATAAAGTGGGCTTAAAAAATTTATTTAAGATAATTAGTTACGCTAATACAAAATATTTGTTTAAAGGAGATCAACCGAAACTTCCAAGAGATGAATTAAATAATCACAGAGAAGGTTTACTTTTTGGAAGTGGTTGTGTTAATGGCGAAATATTTACTTCGGCATTTACTAAAGAAGATGAAGAACTTGCTAAAATGATGCAATATTATGATTATGTTGAAGTACAGCCTCCAGAAGCCTATATGCATTTAACGCAAATGGATTCTAGTCCAATAGATAGTATGGCTGATATTTTAACTCATATTAAAAAAATTGTAAGAGTAGCAGAAGAAGCGGGTGTTTTAGTTTGTGCAACCGGAGATGTCCATCATTTAAGAAAAGAAGATAAAATATATAGAGAGATTATTGTTACTCAAAGATTTAATGGTAAACTTCACCCTTTAAATAGAAGAGATGTAAGTGTTCCTGATATGCATTTTTATACAACAAGAGAAATGCTTGATGCCTTTAATTTTTTAGGAGAAGAAAAGGCTAAAGAAATTGTTATAACTAATCCAAGTATTATTGCTAGTAAAACCGAAATTGTCGAAGTTATTATCGAAACTGGGGGAGTACCATTTTCTCCAAAAATTGAAAATTCCGCTCAAATTGTGGAAGACATGGTTTATAGTAAAGCCAAAGAGTGGTATGGCGACCCACTTCCTGATAATATAAGAGAAAGAATTGAACAAGAATTAAAAGGTATTATTGGTGGGGGATTTGATGTTATTTATTTAATTGCCCAAAAGTTAGTAAAAAAGAGTAATGATGATGGCTTTTTAGTCGGATCGCGTGGTTCAGTAGGATCTTCTTTTGTTGCTACTATGATGGGGATAACTGAAGTTAATCCTCTTCCTTCTCATTATCGTTGTCCAAATTGTAAACATAGTATTTTTAAAAATGATAAGGGGGAAGATTTAGCAATTGAATATGGTATTGGTTTTGATCTTCCCGATAAATTATGTCCAAAATGTAATACTAAAATGATTAAAGATGGGGAAGATATGCCATTTGCTACCTTCCTTGGATTTAATGCTGATAAAGTACCCGATATCGATTTAAATTTTTCTGATTTAAATCAAGCCGCAGCGCATGAGTATACAAAAGTATTATTCGGAGAAGATAATGTTTATAGAGCGGGGACTATCGGAACAGTAGCAGAAAAAACTGCTTATGGTTTTGTTAAAGGTTATTGTGAAGATAAAAATATAATCATGAGAAATTTAGAAGTTGAAAGACTTGCATCAGGTTGTGTTGGTGTAAAAAGAACAACCGGTCAACACCCAGGTGGTATCGTAGTTATTCCGGGTTATATGGACGTCTTTGATTTTACGCCTTATCAATATCCAGCCGAAGATGTAAATGCTGCTTGGCGAACTACACATTTTGATTATCATGCCATTGATCAAGATGTTTTAAAACTAGATATTTTAGGTCATACAGACCCAACTCAATTAAGAATGTTACAAGATTTAACCGGAATTGATGTAAAAACTGTTCCTTTTGATGATAAAGAAACAATGGGCTTATTTTTATCTCCAGAGCCTCTTGGAGTTACGAAAGAAGAGATTATGAACGATACTGGTACTCTAGGAGTTCCTGAATTTGGTACCGGATTTACAATTGGAATGCTTAGAGATACTAAGCCAACAACTTTTGGCGAACTTATTAAAATTTCTGGGTTATCTCATGGTACGGACGTATGGCTTGGTAATGCCCAAGAATTAATAAGAAAAGGAATAGTACCTTTTAAAGAGGTTATTGGGTGTCGTGATGACATTATGGTTTTCTTAATTCAAGCCGGTATGGAGCCATTAAAAGCCTTCAAAATAATGGAATTTGTTAGAAAAGGTAAAGCAAGTAAAGAGCCAGATACTTGGGCAAAACATAAGGAGACAATGGAAAATGCTGGTATTCCGGACTGGTATATTGATTCTTGTCAAAAAATAAAATATATGTTTCCAAAAGCCCATGCGGCGGCTTATGTAATGAGTGCTTTTCGGATTGCTTGGTTTAAAGTACACCGTCCTGCTGAATATTATGCATCTTATTTTTCTACTCGTTTTGATGATTTTGAAATTGAAACAATGATTAAAGGCTATGATGCAATAAGATCAAGAATTAACGAAATACTAAGTAAAGGCTATGATGCTACTAGTAAAGAAACATCTCTTTTAGAAACATTAAAACTAGCCTTAGAAGCAACTGCTAGAGGCTTTGTATTTGGAAATATTGATATAAAGAAAAGTGATGCTAAAAACTATGTAATAGGAGAAGATGGTAAAACATTAATCTCACCATTTAGAACATTAGATGGACTAGGAGATGCAGTTGCCAGTCAAATAGTAGAAGAAAGAAATAAAAAAGAATTTTACTGTATTGAAGACTTTCAAAATAGAGGTAAAGTAAATGTTTCTACCATGGATAAACTTAGAAGTTTAGGAGTTTTTGATGGTATGCCTGAATCAGCACAATTAAGTTTATTTTAAAAGGTGTTCACGATAATTATACTTAAATATTTTATACGATTTTTCAAAAAATAAAGAAAGTTATATCTTGCGTATTTTTATAAATTAGGTATATAATATAAATGAACAAGAAGAAACAAAAATTTATTTTCTGTTTGTTCAAAAGGACATAAAAAAGAGACATTTATTCTCGTTGCTAAATGCTCTTTAGTCCAATTTGATTGGTTTGGAGCATCTATTCATTGTTGAGTAGATACTCTTTTTTATTGTAAATAAGAATAATTTAGAACTAAAAAATGAAATATAAAAGATTAGTTTTCTTTATTTTGGAACATATTATAAATGGTGATGTTATGAATTATCAAACAGCAATATCTTTTGGTCTTGTTCATATTCCAGTACTTATGAATAATGCTATTAAAAATAACGATGTATCTTTTAATTTACTTCATAAGAAATGTAAAGAAAGATTAGAGTATATAAGATATTGTCCTCATTGTAAAACTAAAGTTAAAAATGATGAAATAGAAAAAGGTTATGAATATAAAAAAGATGATTATGTAACTTTTACTGATAATGATTTTGCTAAATTAAAAAGTGAAAATGATAAAATAATTGAAATAATATCTTTTGTTGATATTAATGAAATAGATCCGATATATTATGAAAAAAGTTATACTTTAACTCCTAATAATAGTAGTAAAGCCTTTAATTTATTTAAATGGGCTTTAAGAAAAAGTAAGAAAGTTGCTATTGCTAAGACTATTTTAAGAAATAAATTATATTATGTAGTTATAAGATTTGGTTATGAAAATATAATTATGGATACACTATATTATGAAGAAGAAATAAAATTGCAAAGAGAGAAAATGGTTAAAGATTTTTCTGATAATGAACTTAATATGGCTTTAAAATTAATTAAAGCAATGAGTGCTAAATTTACTCCCGAAGAATATATAGATGAGTATCAAAATAATTTAAAAATGGCTATCGATAAAAAAATTAAAAGGAAAGATATTAAAAAGATTAAAAGTAAAAAGAAAAGAAATATTAATGATTTAATGACTGCTTTAGAAGAGTCTTTAAAGGAACAAAATGAACGAAAATAAATTTTCAAAATTAAAACCGATGTTATTAAAAGAAATAAAAGAACCCTTTAATAATAGTAATTATTTATATGAATTAAAATTTGATGGAACAAGAACTTTAATATATATAGAAAATAATAATATTTTAATTAAAAGTAGAAGAAATGTTATTTTAAATGATGTGTATCCAGAATTATTAGAAATAAAAAATATTACTAAAGATAAATGTATATTTGATGGTGAAATTATCTTAACTATTAATGGAGTACCTAATTTTTCTAAATTACAAGAAAGGGCTAAATTAAAAAATAAATATAAAATAAAATATATGGAAGATAATTACCCAGTTACTTTTGTTTGTTATGATATTTTATATAAAAATAAAGATTTAACTAATTTAACTTTAATAGAAAGAAAAAATATACTAAATAAATTTAAAGATACTAATGTATTTATAAAATCTATTGTTTATAATGATGGTATTAATTTATTTAAGTTAGTAAAATTAAATAATTTAGAAGGAATAGTAGCCAAAGAAAAAACAAGTATTTATAAATATGGTATTAGAACTAGTAGTTGGCTTAAAATAAAAAATTTAAAAATAGAAGAATTTTTAATATGTGGTTATATAAAAAATTTAAATAATACTATAAGTATAATTTTAGGCGAGTTTAAAAATAATAAATATTATTATGTTGGTAAAGTAGTATTATCTAATAAACATGAATTATATGAAAAAATAATTAAAGAAAAAAATATATCTAATTATTTAGAAAATTATAATAATAATCAAGTTAATTTTATAAAAGTAAAATATAAAATAAATGTAAAATATATGGAAAGAACTAAAAATAATCATTTAAGAAATCCCCATATATAGAATATAAAAATCAGTCATTATTATTTGACTGATTTTTATATTCTACTATATCTATTAATACACAATTTAAATAATTACATAATCTTGCTAAAACAATAATATCTAATTTAACTAAATCACCAGTCATTAATCTTTTAATGATTTTAAAATCAGTATTAGTATCACGCATTAATTTATTAATACTAATATTATTATTCTTTAGAATACTCTCTAATTTAAATAAATAATACCTATTTTCGAGATTAATCTTTTTAATACAAGACATATGCAACCCTTCTTTAAATTCATCGAGATAAATTTTATGTAACTATCGGCTATATAACCAATAGGTTTTATAATAAATACTAGTTATAATTTATTTGATAATAGTTGTAAATACCGAATATATTAAGAATAAAAAATATTAGTATTTACCATAATTGAATTAGCAAAAGAGGGTAAGTCTATGAATAAAAAAACTATAAAAAATTATTTAATTATAACCTTAGTATTAGTAGAAGTAATATCTCTTTTTCTTACAATAAAATCTTTTTCAAATAAAGATATAAATATGATTAAAGAAAGTATATATAAATTATTAAATGAATATTACTACGGTAAAAAAGATGGAGCAGATAGCGGTTATTGTTATGGTTACAAAGCAAGTGCAAAAAACCAATGTGATTATACAACAAAAGGAATATCAAGTAGTAGTACAGACTATTATGGAAAAATGGTAAGAAACGTATATTGGAATACAGGAGCAAGTGAATATGATGCAACTGCAAGCGCAGTATATACAA
>CALVZO010000032.1 GCA_944372545.1 uncultured Bacilli bacterium
TTCCTTATCATGAATATAGTGAAGAGTATGAAAAAAAACATTATCGTTATTCTTATGGCTTAACTAAAGATTTTATTAAAAATACTTATGAAAGTGTTATAGATAAAGAATACCAACAATAAAAAAACTATTAACAACGGTTAATAGTTACTTAGATTCAACAATTAATTTAATCGCGGTTTTTTGTTCCCCATTAATTACAATATCATTAAATGCAGGAATTACAACCAAATTATCACCAGTCGGAGCAACAAAACCTCTACATATAGCAATTGCTTTTATGGCTTGATTTAAAGAACCTGCTCCAATTGTTTGCAATTCAACACTCCCTTTTTCCCTGTAAATATTAGCAATTGCTCCGGCTACTTTACTTGGATTTGATTTACTAGATACTTTTAAAATTTCCATAATATATTCCTTTCTTTATTCACTTTAAATATATGAAATAATATTATAAAAATTCTTAAATTTATTTTTTTTCAATAATATACGCCACTAGTGGATCCATTAATTCTAAAATACCATTTATTAAGAAGAAAAATCCAATAACTAATATTTGAATATCACCAGTATAATATAAATTTATAGTAGTAAGTATACCGACAATTATAAAGATAACTAAATTAATAATATTTAATTTCCATAATTTATTTTTATTATCATGATAATAATCACTTTCTTTTAACTTAATTAAAGACATAAGTATTACCCAGATAAATAAAATTAAGGCTAAATTCCATGGGGAATCAGTAACATCTAAAAATAACATAATAATTAAAGTAATAACACTTGCAATAAATGTTTTAATACCAGAATATTCTTTTGTCTTCATTATTAATAAGTTTTTAACTAGATGAATTACTCCATAAATAATTAATATTGTTATAAATACTATTTTTATATCTTCAATATTTAAAATAGGTAAAATAGTTATTACTCCTCCACATATTATTAATATACAAGATGTAATAAATTCTACTAAAGTTCTTCTATCCATAATTTCACTCCTTCCTTAAATTATTTTACATTACCAAATCGGCGATCACGATTTTCATAATAATCTATTGCTTCATCAAATTCTTTTTCTAAAAAGTCAGGAAAGTAAGTATCTGTAAAATATATTTCTGCATAATATGACTGATACAACATAAAATTACTTAATCTATGTTCCCTACCTGTTCTTATAAGCAAATCAATTGGAGGTAAATCTTGATATAAATATTTAAAGAAATTTTCTCTATTTAATTCGTTTTTATCTATTTTACCTGCCGTTATATCTTCATGTACTTTAACTATTGCATCAACAATTTCTTCTTGTCCCCCATAATTAAGACAAATATTTAAAATACACTCTTTATTATCTTTAGTCTTTTTAACTATACTATCCATTGCCATTAGAACATCTTTTCTTAAAGGTTCCCTTCTTCCACTAAAGACTACTTTTATTCCTTCCTTACAAATTGTTTCTAATTTTTCATTAAAATAATAAATTAATAAATTCATTAAATAATCTACTTCTTCTTTACTTCTTTTAAAATTATCAGTAGAAAATGCATATACAGATAAAATTTTTATTCCTAAGTTTTTCGCATGTTTGGCTAACTTTTCTAAAGTTTTACCACCTTCTTTATGCCCAGCACTTCTTTTTAATCCTTGTTCTGTTGCCCATCTACCATTTCCGTCCATAATAATTCCAACATGTTTGGGTATTTTATTCATAAATCACCTAAAATTACATAATTAACCTTTCAATTACTATTATAACTTATTATAATAAAAAATAAAAGATGGCTTAATTGCCATCATTTCTTTAAGATATCATCAATACTATCAGTAATTGGTATATTATTATTTATTTTATAATTACTAATTAAATTACTTAATTCCATTCTTGATTTTGATTTCAAAAAATTAGCAAATTCAACTTCGTTCATCTTATTAATAAAGTCATAATAAATTTCCGTTTCTTCTTCCGTTATAATTACTGGTGGATATCCTTGTTTTACTAAATTGGCATTAGACATTATTTTTGCTACTCTTTTATTACCATCTTCAAAAGGGTGAATACGCATAAAACCAATATGAAAAGCCGCTTCTTTTTCATAAACATCTCTATCTTGCCATACATTATAATAATTATCTAGTAAACTATATAAATCAAAATAAATATTTTTAGGTTTTGTTGGAGTCCACTCTGCATATCTACCAGCAGTAACCTCTATTTTTCTAAATCCCTCAATACCATCAACTTTATTTACAAAATCACCAACTTGTTTTATATCAAAAGGAGATAATTTTCCTTCAACTTGTCCCATTAAATATTTAAAAGCATGTAATAAATTTTCAATAGCAATTTTTCTCTTTTCACTAGTTAAACCAGATTCTAAATCAGTTGCAGTATAAACAAAACGATCTAAATAAGCCATTAAATATTCATTACGAAATTTTTCATCACTCATTAACGCATTAAATATTTCCGGTACTTTATCTTTTGGCATAACAACACTTCCTTACATTAATAGAATAGCATATTATTTTTAAAGAAACAATAAAGAACTACTTATTAAATAGTTCTTTAAGACTGTAAATCTAAATAAACATCACATGTTTGCATTTCGGTTGCTGTTATATTAATATAACCATCTACATAAGTAATTGTTCCAGTAGTTGGATTATTACTTGCATCATAACATGAACTCTTACTTTCATTTAAAGTATATAACTTACTTGTTGGTATTGACTCAACCATATTATAAACATCACTACCATAAGTTTGTTGAACATAAACATTAGTAATTATATCGGCATTACCTGATTTATTAAAATATACGTAACAATTATTTTTACTAGCGGTTGCTACCGTAAATTTTCTTGTTTCAGAATCATATGTTAATGTTGCATCACTATCACAATGATAATTTTCTGAATATACATAACCATAAGCCGGTATATTTTCTCCTAAGGTGTAAGTTTTATCACTATAAGAAACTGTACCATTTTCATCTTCTAAGTAAACATAAACATTTATATCACTATCTGCTTCTTCTTCAAAATAAAACTTACAAGTTATCTTATGAGTACTAGTTAATGTAAATGTTTTACTAGATGAATTATAAGAATATTCACAATTACCTGTACCATCATTACAAGTAACGGCTTTACTACTTCCGTCCATACAAGATGTTAAGGAATCATTAAATACATAATAAGATTCTGGAACAGAATATACACGAACAGGTGAACCATTAACTATTTTAAATATCATCATATTTATATCACCATCACCAGTATCAAAATCGCCAACTTTATTTGCAATAATTCCTGATACTAAAGAAGAGTGATAATATGCATAAACTGCACTTATTCCTAAAGATAAAATAATGGCAAAAAAGCCTATTAAAAATAATAAACTTGCTTTTTTTCTTTTTGATAAGTTTTTAGTAACACCTTTAATACTAGCCATTTATATCCTCTTTCAACTATCAAAATAAACCAAATTACGTTTGGAATACCGAACAATCCATAAATACGTTATTTCAAACTATTCTATCTAATACGATTATAGTATAAATTAAAAAAATTGTAAATAATTTTCGCTTTTTGTAACATTTTGGTGACAAGTAAATGTCTTATATGCTATTTTCATAAAATTAAATGGTGATAAAATGATACCTAATGTTCCTCCCAAAGCCTTCTCTTTTAGTGCAGTAATTGTTGGCTACTTACTTATTGATGATTTAACCGCTAATGAACAAAATGCTCTAGGTAATTGGCTTATGTTAGTAGCCCAAGTTTTATGCACTAATGCATTTTATAAACAAGTATTACAAGAAAGATGTATGAATAATTTTTCTAATAATCCAAATAATGAAGTTACAATAAATATGTTAACTAAAATGGTTGAAGCATTAAAAAAAGAGATAGATGAGTTAAAAAATGAACTCTAATTATCTCCTTTTATACATTGTCACTTAATATATATCTTTTTTATAAAATATTAATTCTTTCTTTAATTCTATCTTTACCTAATAATTTCATAATATCATATAAATCTGGTGTCATACTTTTAGTTGTTAAGGCTACTCTTATTACCATACTAATATCTACTATACTACCTTTATAATTATCAGGATTTTCTTTGTATTCTTTCATATTAGAGGCATAGCCTAAATTATCACATAAACTTTTCATTTTATTAAACCATGTATCTTTATCATCAAGTTCACTATAATAATTATCAATATAATTATTTAATATTTCTTTTATTTCATTTTTATCTTTAATATTTTGCCACTCATAATTTAATTTATCTTTAAAGAATAATTCATCATACATATACCAAATATATGTCTTAATTTCACTATAACAATAAAAATCTTTTCGTGGTTTCTTTTGTTCTCTTTCAATATTTAAAATATTTATTGTATAATCCTTATATTTTTGAATTAAATCGCTAAAATCTTTATCAAATTCTAAAGTCCATTTTAATAAATTATCGTAAACTTCACTTGCCTTTAATCTTGATATATAATCTCTTGCAATACTATTTAATTTTTCAACATCAAAAAGCGGTCCGCTTTTACTAATTTTATTAAAAGTTAAAGTAAATTCATCTAAGTCTTTATCTATATTATTATCATACCATGCTTCAAAATTAGAATTGGCAATAGTAGCAATATATGCAATAACGGCAGGGACAGGAATACCTAATTCATGATAATAACTAACTGCGGCTTCTTTATCTTTTCTTTTTGATAGTTTTCTTATCGCATCACCATCTTTTTTATTAACCGGAGATATATGCGCATATTTTGGTGGTTTTATTCCACAAGATTTAAATAATTCTAAATGAAGGGGAACAGAAGATAACCAATTTTGATCTCTAATAACATGCGT
This sequence comes from uncultured Bacilli bacterium, assembly GCA_944372545.1. Lineage (GTDB taxonomy): Bacteria > Bacillota_I > Bacilli_A > RF39 > UBA660 > SIG200. The sequence goes on from CALVZO010000032.1 coordinate 4,897, forward strand.
AGTCCCCATTAAAAAGTCATCTACTAAATGAGCAAAATGATATGTTGGAAGACCATCACTACTTTTTAAGATAACTTCATCTTTATCATTTTCGGGAAATTCAATTTTTCCTTTAACTAAATCATTGAAAATAATCTTTTTATCAAAATTACCTTGAGATTTAAAACGAATAACATACTTTTCGCCATTTTGGATTCTTTTGTATGCTTCATCAATACTTAAATTACGACATTTTGCATATTTTCCATAATAACCTAATCTATCTTTTACTTCCATTTGGTGTTCTCGCATATTTTTTAAATCTTCTTCACTACAAAAGCATGGATAAGCAAGGTCACACTCAATTAAATGCTTAACAAAAGCCCCATATATATCTTTTCTCTTACTTTGAATATATGGCCCATAACTTCCTTTTTCTTCTAATTCATTAATTGGTCCTTCATCAAATTCAATATGGAAATTTTTCATATCTTCAAGAATTCTTTCAATACCATTTTCTACATATCTTTTTTGATCGGTATCTTCAATACGAAGATAAAAAACTCCACCCGTTTGTTTGGCTATTTTCCTTTCAATAAAAGCAGCATAGATATTTCCCATGTGAACAAATCCAGTTGGACTTGGAGCATATCTTGTTACAACAGCCCCTTCTTTTAAATCTCTTTTAGGATATTTTTTTAAAATATCTTCATAACTAACATTTAAATCTTTAAAAATTAAATTTGCTAAATCATTTCTTGTCATAAAAATTCCTTTCTAAATTAAAAAAAGTCCTTAAGTTAAGGACGAATTATTCGTGGTACCACCTTATTTTATTAACCAAAGTTAAACTCTTATCTTAACGCGATTAACGAAATAGTTTGAATACACTATTTGACTCCAAAGTTTCTTCAAATACCATAAATATTAATTTCCACCAACCATTAACTCTCTTTTAATTTATCAATATTTTACTCTTCTTCTTCATTGCTTTAACAACTAAATTCTAACATGTTTTTTTTTAGTTGTAAACACTTACTAACTTTTTTATTTTGACTTTAATTCTTTGCATTGTATTATCAATTTGTTTCGGTGTATTTTGTAAAATCTTCGCTATTTGTTGATAATCAAAACCCTTTAACATTAAATTAAATACTTCATACTCTTTTTTTGATAAATTATTCTTTATATTATCTAATAATTCATGATAATTTTCTTCATTAGTCATATTTAATAAAGGCTCATTTTTATTATCAGTAAGCATCTCTATTAAAGGGCGATTAAATTCTTCATAAGAATAATCTAAGGAATAAGTATTTTGAATAACTTTATATTTTTCTCTATTATATTTTTTTAATAAACTAGTTATTTTTCTTTCAATACATAAAGTAATAAATGTAGGTAGACTTGTATCTCTATTATCTTGATAACTTCTTAAGGCATCACTAAATCCCACCGTACACTCACTATAAATTTCTTGACTATCTATATTTAAAGAACTACTTATACCACTATATTTTTTGATTAAGATATCGATTATAAATTTATATTTCATAAATAAAATATTTTTGGCTTCTTCATCATTTTCATGATATAACATTATTAATTCATAATCATTTGTCTTATTTAATTCTTTATTCATCTAATAAACCATATATTAATATACCTGCGGAAGTACTTGCATTTAAACTATTAATATTTCCTTTCATTGGGATACTTAATACTTCATCACAATTTTCTAAGACTAATCTACTAATACCACTACCTTCATTACCAATTATTAAAACCTTTTTATCGGGATAAGTTAGGGTACGATAATTTTCACCTTCCATATCAGCCCCATAAATAAAATAACCCATATCTTTTAATTTATTAATCGCATTAACTAAGTTACTAACCATAATTATTTTCACATGTTCAATTGCTCCCACACTAACCTTTACTACTGTATCATTAACAGTAACTGTTCTATTTTTCGGAATAATAATATTTTTAATCCCAGCACACTCACAAGTTCTAATAATTGCGCCAAAATTATGAGGATCTTCTAAATGGTCTAACATTACTATAAAATCACTATCAACATCATCTAAAGTATAATAATTATAATCATGTATTTCAATAACTATACCTTGATGATTACCTTTAACTAAACTATCTAACTTATTCTTAGGAACAAAATCATATTTTAAATTTTCACTTTTTAAATAAGGAATGAGTTCTTTACTACTTATATATATCTTTTTTATCTTTTTCTTATCAATTTCTTTAATAACATTTCTTCCATAAACAAGCATAAAATCACCTAGTCGTATTTTAACATAAAAATACCCGCTTGCAAATATTACTTTTCTTATAGTATAGTAACTAAAGGTGATTATATGTTCAAATATACTTTAGATAATAAAAGATATCATACTCTAAATTACTTCTTAAGAAATAAATTTAATAGTAAAGTTTTTAAAGTACCCCTAGATGCTCATTTTAGTTGTCCAAATAAAATTAATGGTGGTGGTTGTATATATTGTAGCAATAGAAGTACCTCTAATATTACTGATAATAAAAAGTCTTTAGAAGAACAATTTAAAGAAAATATAAAAACTTTAGAGAAAAAATGGCCCAATAGTTTATATATTCCCTATTTTCAAAGTGGCACTAATACTTATGGCAACATTACTTATTTAAAAGAAATATTTTATAAATTTTTAAATTACCCCAAAGTAGTGGGATTAAGTATTGCAACTAGGCCAGACTGTCTTAATGAAGATGTTTTAAATTTACTAAGTGACTTAAATAAAAAGACTTTTTTAACTATCGAATTAGGCCTTCAAAGTAGTAATGATAAAACTTTAGAATTTATAAAAAGAGGACATGATGTAAACGCTTTTATTAAGGCCGTAAAAGAATTAAAGAAAAGAAATATTTTTACTGTGGCTCATATTATTAATGGTCTCCCCTTTGAGACTAAAGAAGATATGTTAAATACTACAAAACTTTTAAATGATTTAGAAATAGATGGTATAAAGATTCATATGTTATATATTACTCATAACACAGAACTTGCTAGTATTTATGAAAAAGAAAATTTTCCAATATTAACTAAAGAAGAATATATTGATATTATAATAGATGAACTAGAATTATTAAATGAAAACATAGTTATTGAAAGAATAACTGGGGACCCCATAAAAGAAGAATTAATTACTCCTTCATGGTTATTAAAGAAATTTTGTATTTTAAATGATATTGATAAAGAAATGGTTAAAAGAGATACTTATCAAGGCAAAAATATAAAAAAAGAATATAGAAACTAATTCATATATTCTTAAATTTCTTGGAAGAAGAAGTATGTATAAAACATACTCTAATCTATTTTAACGTCTTCATACACTACTATTTGTTGTACTTACACAGTAACTTGCTATATTTGTATCACTCCAACTTAAATATATACTACTACTTGTTGATGTAGCATATGTTGGATTAGCACTTTCTCCTAAGTAGTGATTTTATGAATATAAATAGATTAAAAGAAATAAGAGAAGATAGAGATCTTTTACAAAAAGATGTAGCGTCTTTCCTAAAAATAAAACAACAACAATATTCTGAATATGAAATTGGAAAAAGATTAATACCTATTAATTATTTAAGTAACTTAGCAGACTTTTACAATACTAGTATAGATTATTTATTAAATAAAACTGACATATCTAAACCTTATCCTAAAAAAAATAAATAAGATGTATTCTTATTCATTTTTTTATTTTTATTACAAATTACTACCTACTACAAAACCGCTTATAAAAGCAAAGGCTAAATTAAATCCTCCACATATACCATCAACATCAAGTATTTCTCCCGTAAAATATAAATTAGGTATAATTTTAGATTCTAAATTATTAGAAACATCATTTAAAGAAATACCACCAGTACAACATTGGGAATTATTAAAGTCATTTGTCTTATCTATTTTTACTTCATAACTAGATAAATAGTTAATTAATAATTCTTTTTGATAATTAGATAAATTATGCCATTTATCTTCTTTTTTTATCTTTGCTTTATCTAATATAATATTTATTAATTTATAATTTAATAAACTTTCTAATATTTCTGATATAGTAAAGTCTTTTAATCTTTTATTTCTATCTTCAATAAATTTAAATAAATTATCTATACTAGGTAAAAAATTAATTTTAATTAAGACATTTTTCTTTTTATCTAATGACTTAGAAACTATACTACTTAAATTAAATGTACATATTCCACTTAAGCCATAATTAGTTAATTGCAAATTACCAATAGATTCTTTAATAAATGTATCATTTACATATAATGATAATTTAGCATCAACTCTTATACCACTAAAACTTTTATTAATATCTCTACTATAAAGACTTGTTAAGGAAGGTAATACTTTATTTATTTTATGACCTAGATTACTAGATAGAATATAACCTATTCCATCACTACCTGTATTAGGATATGCCTTAGAACCGGTAGATAATACTACTTTATCACACTTTATTAATTCATTATTAGTTTCTATGTAAAAATAATTATTTTTATATTCTATATTAGATACATAAGTATTATATAAAACTTTTATATTTTTTCTAATTAACTCTAATTGTAGTAATTCTTTTATACTTTGAGTAGTTTCTGATAAAGGGTAATAATAATTATCTATTATTTTTGGAGTTATTCCTAAACTTTCTAAATAATTTATAACTTTATCTTTATTCTTTAATAAATTATTTAATAATTCATAGTTATCTGTATAGTAATTATCTATTCCTATAGCACTATTCCAATAATTACATTTCCCATTACCAGTTAGTAAAAGTTTTTTCCCACATTTATCATTTCTTTCTAATAAAATGACTTCATGTCCTTTTTCTTTTGCTTTCAAACTTGCAATTATACCAGAAGGACCAGCTCCAATTACTACAACTTTTGCCATATACTTTTTCCTTTCCTTTATATCTTATCAAAAATTAGAAAAAAGAAAAAGCAAATTCTTGCTTTAACTAACCTTCTAATTTTTCAAATTGGGAATTATAAAGTTCGGCATACTTACCATTTAACTTAATTAATTCTTCATGAGTTCCTTGTTCAATTATATTACCTTCTTGCATCATTAATATTAAATCCGCATTTTTTATTGTTGATAAACGATGAGCAATTATAAATGAAGTTCTACCTTCAGTTAATTTGTCCATTGCTTTTTGAACTAATTCCTCAGTTCTTGTATCGACACTAGATGTTGCTTCATCTAAAATTAAAAAGGGGGCATCTTCAATCATTCCTCTTGCAATAGTAAGTAATTGTTTTTGTCCAGAAGATAAGGAATCATTATCAGTAAGCATTGTATCATAACCATTAGGTAGAGATTTTATAAAGTGATGTAATCCAACTGTCTTACAAACCTCCACTACTCTTTCATCTGATACATTAACTTTATTATATTTAATATTTTCTTTAATAGTACCTTCAAATACCCAAGTATCTTGTAAAACCATAATAAATAAATCATGTATGTTTTTTCTAGTTAATTCTTTAGTAGATACACCATCAATTAATATATCACCATCATTAATATCATAAAATTTCATAAGTAGATTTACCATTGTCGTTTTACCTGCCCCAGTTGGACCAACAATAGCAATTTTTTCACCTGGCTTAACTGATACATTGAAATCTTTAATTATGGTTTTACCTTCGTCATAACCAAATTTAACATGTTTAAATTCAATTTTCCCTTTTACTTCATTATTTGGAAGTACTTTAGTAATATTATTTTCACTAGGCATTTCTTCTTCACTTAAAAATTCAAATATTCTCTCTGAAGCCGCTGCTGATGACTGTAAAGTAGATGCTGCTTGCGCAATTTGTGATAAAGGAGATGTAAATAATCTAACATAAATCATAAAAGCCACAATTACTCCAAAGTCAATGACATCATTAATAGTTAATACTGCTCCCATAATACAAACACAAACATAGCCGAAGTTACCAATAAATCCCATAAATGGGTGCATAAGTCCAGATAAAAATTGACTCTTTCTAACACTTTCTGATAAATCTTTATTAATTTTTGCAAATTCTTCATTGGCATTATTAGTACCATTATAAACTTTAACTACATTGTGTCCGGAATATATTTCTTCAATATAACCATTTAGTAATCCTAATTCTTTTTGTTGTAAATCAAAATATTTTTGACTTCTTGATATTATCATAATCATAAAGACAAACCCAATAACGCTTGATAATATTGCTGTTAGAGCCATTGTTACATTAGTGATAAACATCATAAGAATAGAACCAATTAGTAAAGTCACAGCACTAACTAAAGTACCTAAACTTTGATTTAAAGTTTGGCTTAAAGTATCTACATCGTTTGTAACCCTAGATAATATATCACCATAACTATTTTTATCAAAATATTTAAGAGGCATTTTATTAATTTTTTCTGTTATATCTTTTCTTAATTCTTTGGAAAATTTATTAGTTACAACAGCCATAATATATTGTTCAATATAACCAAATATAGCACTTATTAAATAGATAATTCCTAAAAATATCGCAATATTTTTAATTTTATCTAAGTCAATACCAGTCATAATTCCATTTGTTATTGTATTAGTTATTTCCTTTAAATAATCAGGACCAATAATAGATAAAATAGAACTAAATATGGCTAAAACAAGAGAAATTATAATAGGAATAAAATAAGGTCGACAATAATTTATTAAAGTTAGCATTGATTTTTTAAAATCTTTGGCTTTATCAGAACTAACATTTCTATTATGCATTATTTAATTCCTCCTCCCCTAATTGTGACATTGCTATTTCTCTATATATTTCACAATTTTTTAATAATTCTTGATGTGTACCAGAACCCACTATTTTACCTTCATCTAAAACATATATTTTATCGGCTTCTTTAATTGTTCCAATTCTTTGGGCAACAATTAAAGATGTGGCATCTTTTGTATATTTTTTTAAATTTTGACGAAGTTTAAAATCAGTTTTATAATCTAGGGCACTAAAAGAATCATCAAATATATAAATTTCTGGATCTCTTGCAATTGCTCTTGCTATTGCTAATCTTTGTTTTTGACCACCAGATATATTTGTTCCTCCTCTTGCTATTTTAGCATCATATGTATCTTCCATTTTTAAAACAAAGTCTTCCCCTTCAGCAATTTTTATAACTTCTTTAACTTTTTCATCACTTATATCATGATTTTCTTTTTCCCCATATTTAACATTATCTTTAACACTCATACTAAACATAACGGCTTTTTGAGGAACATAACCAATAATATTATTTAAGGCTTCAATTTTATAATCTTTAACATTTATGCCATCTACTAAAACTTCCCCTTCTGTAGCATCATAAAATCTTGGTACTAAATTAATAAGGGTACTTTTACCACTTCCAGTTGAACCAATGAAGGCAATTGTTTCCCCTTTATTGGCTTTAAAAGAAATATTTTCTAACATATATTCTTCCGCATCTGGATATTTAAAGGAAACGTTTTTAAATTCAACAGTTCCTTTTTCTTTACCAGACTCTTTATCTCCATCTTTAATTTTTTCATCAGTTTCTAGTACTTCTAAAATTCTTTTTGCTGAAATTGACGCTCTTGGAAGTAATATAAAAATCATAACTAACATTATAAATGACATAATTACTTGCATCGCATAAGAAGAAAATACTACCATGTCTCCAAATAAAGTTAATTTATCTAAGATACCTGCTTCATTAATAAGAATAGCCCCAATTACATAAATGGCTAAAGAAAGTCCGCTTGATACCATTGACATAAATGGCGATAATAAACCCATAGTTTTTTGATTAAATAATTGGGTATTTTTTAATTCTTCATTAGCGTTTTCAAATCTTTTTTGTTGAAAATTTTCAGCATTAAAGGCTCTTATTACTCTGATACCTGTTAAATTTTCTCTTGTAATTCTGTTTAAATTATCAGTTAATTTTTGGACAATTTTAAATTTAGGAAATACTAAAGCCATAATAGTAATAATAACTATAAGTAACACTAAAACTCCTAGGGCTGTTGCAATACTCCAATAGGAATTTTTACCAGAAATTTTAAGTATTGCCCAAGAAGCCATAATTGGGGCTTTAATCATTGCTTGCAAACCAAACGAAATAAGCATTTGGACTTGGTTAACATCATTGGTAGTTCTTGTTATTAGACTACTTGTAGAAAACACTTTAATTTCATTTGTTCCAAATTTACCTACTTTTTCAAATATATTCTTTCTTGTAATTTTCCCAAAGTATGATGCTACATTAGCGGCAAAATAACCAACAATAAAACTTGCTACTAAACTACCAAAAGCACAAAGTATCATATAAGCGCCTTCTTTTAAAACTTCGCTAATATTAACCCCTTCAGTTTGCACTAATACGGTAATTTCAGACATATAATCAGGTATTTTTAATTCTAAATAAACATTAAAAGAAATAAATAATACACAAATAATTGCATATATTAATTCTCTTTTACCCATCTTTTTAAATAATTTTAACATTTTAGCACTCACTTTCATTTTCTTCTAAACAAAAAAAGAAATTTCCTTTTGTTTAAAAAGGAAATAAAGGATTATTCAACTAAACTTAATCTATTTGAACGTACCTTTTTTCAGATATTTTCTTTTGTTCTTTCTTTGGTACCTCTAATATTAATGTACCATTTTTATATGTCGCTTTAATATCTTCTGTTTCTAAATTATCACCAACATAGAAACTTCTTTTACACTCCCCAAAATATCTTTCTCTTCTTACAAATTTACCCTCTTCATGAACTTTTTCATCTTTATTCATGCTCGCATTAATTGTAAGATAACCATCTTCAATAGATATTTTGATATCTTCTTTGCTATAACCTGGTAAATCAATAATGATATCATATTTTTTATCATGTTCTTTAATATCTGTTTTCATTATTTTATTATCAAAATAATCAAAGTCATGAAAAATATCATCTAATAAACTAAATTCATTTTTTCTTGGTAACATCATCATATACATCATCTTCCTTTCTTTTAATTATACGACTCATTACACAATTTTAATGAATACTTGTAAGATTTTCACTTACATTTAAAGTATAGCATCATTTATTAGCAAAATCAATTAGAGAGTGCTAATTTTAACAAAACTTTCACAAAACGAATGTTTATTTCCAGTCAAAACTATCAGCGATTGATTTAACAGTACTCTCTAGGGAATTATTTAAATTCTCTTTATTATTTATACCATCAATAATTGCATATTTATTATCTTTAATAACATAATATATATATTCTTCATAATCAGGAAAATCTAATTTGTATACTGCAACTGCATTACCTAAATCATTAACATAATTAGATGTACTAGTTATTGAGTAATCTTTAAAACTTTCACTTACAATACTCATAAATTCTTCAATACCACTAAAGGAATAATCTACTTCATCAAAAGATACATCAATTCCTCCAAAGTTACCAGAAATATCTGTTTTAGGAACATAATACCAGCCATCATATTCATTTTCATATTCTATGTAATCACTAGGCAAGTCATACTCAACTACTCTATTACCAGTATCTATATCACTATTACTTGAATCACTAAATAAAATGCCTATTCCAAATAAAATAATAATCACTACTAAAGTTATAATTTTACTTCTTTTATTCTTAACACTAGGTAAGACATAATAATATACATCTTTATATTTAGTTAAAACATTAATACTTACTAAATAATTAATATCTTCAATATCTTTAAATTCATTAACTAATTCATCTTCAAATATACCAGTCTTCTTTGTATGTGCCTTATTTCTTATAAAATAATTTAAAATTTCTTCTTTTTTCTCTTCACTTATATTTGTTTCTTGATTATTTAAATCAGTTTTATCACTTTCTAAATTAACACGTTTTTTTAAATTACTAATTATCATCATAATTCCTAAAAATGTAAATATTAAAGAAATAATATAATCTTTAATTAAGGCAGAAATAAACTCTGAATCACTATAAATAAATTTTAAATTGGCTAAAGATATAACTCCAACTTCTTTAAATAATAAAAGATTAGGTATAATTACTAATGTTGCAATACTTACTGATACAAGGGAAATAATTGCAATAATCCATGGTAGGGATTTATCTATTTTTCCCCTAAATAATTCATAACCCTTTAAAGCACACATTGCAATAAATATCGCAAGCAAAGAATAAATCATATTGGCATAAACATAAAATAAAATCCAAGGAATACTACCAATTATTCCTCCTAGTAAACCTCCTACTATTCCTAATAAATAACTTTTTTTCTCTTCCATAATCATCACACCTAAATTAATTATATAATAATTTTTTTATCTATGTAAAGTATCACTATTTAGATATTTAAAAGCCCAATTTAATTTTTCATTAACACTTCCATCTTCTAACGGAAGTAATCTTCCAGTTAAATAATTATCTTCAACTATAGTTTGTTCTATATAAAGTTCACTATATTTTTCTAATTCATTTTGAAGTGATAAAATTTGTTATTTTAATTTTTCTGTCGTATGAGTTGGTAATATTAAGCCAGCAAAAGAGCCATATTTAATATTTCCTTTACTATCTTTTTTAGTTTCATTTAATATAATAGCCATATTATTAAAATAAGTTAAAGCATAAGCAAGAGAATCTGCACCAGTATAAACTGTTAACTTACTTAAAAATGGGTGACTATCATGATACTTTTTAATATATTTATAAAGATATTCACTATGAGTTTCACCTTTACTAGCATCTCCATAATACTCTATTTTATCTTCTGTAATAAATATTAATTTATATTTAATGTCTTTCATTTTTCTCCCATGGATTAACATGTATTACTGCTAAATATATTTCTGGTACTTTTTTAATTATTTCTTTTTCTAAATTATCAGCAATTTTATGACTTTCATAAGTACTTAAATTCCCATCTACAAATATTGTTAAAGAAATTTGATATTTATACCCAATTGGGGTGGAATTAAAATGATTAGTCTTTTTAATTTCCTTATGACTTTTTACTATTTCATATACTTTTTCCTTTGTTATATTTCCAATTGACTTATCCATTAATACATCATAACTTTCTTTAAATATATTAAATGAAGTCCAAATAATCCATAAAGATATGAAAGAAGCAACTAGACCATCAAAAAAATAAATATTAAAAATAGTTAAAATAATGGCAAATAAATTAAGGGTTGTAATAACTGCATCATTTCTATGGTCTATTGATACTGCTTTAATTAATAAATTATTTTCTTCTTTAGAAATCTTATTAGTATATAAAAATAAACTTAATTTAATAATTATCGTAATTAAACAAACTATTATAAGCCACCATGAAAATTGATAATGATTAGGTATGAATATACATTTAATTGAATCAATTAATATTTTAAATGAGGCAATAATCATAATAACACTTATTAATAAAGCATAAATATATTCAGCCTTTCCATGTCCTAAATCATGGTCATCATCAATAGGTTTACTGGCAATTTTATTGCCAACATAAGTAATTAGAGAAGTAAAAATATCTCCCCCACTATTAAAAGCATCAGCAAGCATTGATTGACTACCTGAAATAATACCTATAAAACCTTTTATAAGACATAAGAAAAAATTAAGAATTATTCCTAAAATACTTGCAACTTTAACTTTTTCATATCGTGACATTAAAAACACTTCCTGACATGCTTTTTAATTATAGCATATTATTTAATTTTTTATTAAATTAATTATTTCTTTCAAACTTAGTTTAGTTCCATAATTTAGAATTGCTTTAGAATATATATTAATAGTAATTTTAGCAATTATAAATATTGTAACAACTAGTAAAATAATAGATATTATTAATTCATTTAAAGTAGCAATCCCCATCATTACACGAAATGGCATACAAAATGGAGAAGAAAATGGGAATAGAGATGCAAATAAATTAAGACTACTATTAGGATTTACCATTGTAAAATATGATAAATAGAAACATATTACAGAAATAATAGCAACAGGTGTATTAGCAGACTGAATATCTTCTGGTTTACTAACAGTAGAACCTGTTAAAGCATAAAGTAAGGCATATACAAAATAACCTAAGATAAAATATAAAATAGTTATAATACCTAATGATAATGTAATACTAGATAAATCTACTATCATGCTTAATAATTCTTTATCTATTGAATATTTTGCAGTTATTAAAGATACTAAAATAATTAAAATAAGTTGCATTAAACCAACTAAACCAATACCTAAAGTTTTACCTAAAACAATATTAGTAGGACTAGTAGAGGTTACTAAAGTTTCAATTATTTTTGATGTTTTTTCTGTAGTTATAGAACTAGATACTTGATAAGCACAAAAATAAATAGCATAAAATAACACAATTGACATAAGCATCATGGCTAAAACATTACCATTTACTTCTTCTTCAACTTGTTCCATATTAACTATAAAATTAGGAAATAAATTATCTCTATATTCATTTAATCCTAATTTATTTATTTGTATATTTGTATAAATAGAATTAAGTGTATTTAATAAATCTTCTGGAATATATTCATCTATTAATATATTATTAACTATATAATTAATCTCTATATCATTATTATTTTTATTTATTATTATTCCTTTATCTATTTCTTCATTACTAATTTTTTCTTTTATATCTTCTTCACTTAAATTATCTATAATTATTTCATAATCTAATTCCATACTATTTAATAAACTTAAATTATTTTCATATATATTATCTTTATCTACAATTATTATTTTTTCTTTCTCACTATCACTAAATGAATTAATAATATTTGGAATATTAAATCCCACTATTATCATAAGTAAGATAATTAAAGTAGATATAATAAATGACTTTCTTTTTACCATATCAGTAATAGTAAATTTCATAACAGTTTTAATATCTTTCATATTATTTACCTACTTTCTCTATAAATATATCATTTAAAGTTGGTTTCTCTATAACAAATTTATTAATTAATACTTTATTTTTAATTAATTCATTTAATAATTTATGAGCATCACTTTCATTATTTATCTTAATAACATAATTATTATTAACATGATTTTCAATAACTAACTTTTGTTTACTAATTAATTTATCAATATCATCTTCTACTTCTATCGTTACTCTATTAGCAGGATATTCCTTCTTTATCTCTTCTAAATTTCCTTGTAATACAGTTTTTCCCTTATTAAGTATTAATATATCACTACAAAATTCTTCAATAACACTCATTTGATGAGCCGACATAATAATATATTTACCTTCTTTAACTAATTCTAAAATTATATTTTTTAATATTTCTGTATTAACTGGATCTAACCCACTAAAAGGCTCATCTAAAACAATTAATTCTGGATTATGCAAAATAGATGTGATAAACTGGATTTTTTGTTGATTACCTTTCGATAATTTTTCTGCAGGCATTTCTAAATATTCTTCTACTTTTAATTTACTTGCCCACTTCATAATTCCTTTTTTAGCCTCTATTTTATTCATACCTTTTAAAGAAGCAAAATACATTAATTGGTCAATTATTTTTGTTTTAGGATATATTCCTCTTTCTTCCGGTAAATATCCAAAATTAACACTCTTTCTATTAACTTCTTTATTATTCCAAGTAATATTACCATTATTTTTAGTAATAATTCCTAAAATCATTCTAATCGTGGTAGTTTTTCCAGCCCCATTAGTACCAAGAAGTCCAAATACTCCCGGTCTATTCATTTCGAAATTAATATTATCAACAACTAATTTAGTTCCAAATTTTTTAGATACATTTTCTAATTTTAAACTCATACTATACCTCTTACTTATAAGTATACTAAAGTTTATTTATTTTTCAATAAAAAAGAGCATATCTTTGTTCTTAAAATTATTTATTATCATTAAATATAAGTATTAATCTAACTATTTCTAATATTGATGTTAATACAGATGCTACATAAGTCATGGCAGCAGCTCCAAGCATTTTAGATACACCATTTATTTCTTCATTTTTAACTAATTTTAATCTTTCTAATTCTTTTTTTGCTCTATTACTGGCATCAAATTCAACAGGTAAGGTAACAAGTTGAAATAATAAACCAACACTTATTAACCCAATACCTAAAGCAAATATATTAAAATATTCTGTAAATAATCCAATAAGTATTACTACCCAAGAAAATGTAGATACTAAATTAACTACAGGAACTAAAAAACTTCTAATTCGCATAAATGTATAATTTTCTTTATCTTGTATAGCATGTCCACACTCATGCGCTGCCACAGAAGCCGCTGCTATACTAGTTCCTTTAAATATATCCCTAGATAACTTAATAACTTTTCTACTTGGATCATAATGGTCAGTTAAATTACCACTTGTTTCAACAACATAAATATCTTCTAATCCATTTTTATCAAGTATTTCTCTTGCTACATCAAATCCAGTTAATCCTTTACTATTATCTACCTTTTTATATTTACTATAAGAAAGTGTTATTCTTAATTGAGCAATAACTGGTATTAAAATAATAATAAAATATAATATTAAATCCATTTTCACTTCACCTAAATATATTATATATTTTTTATTTATATTTGAAAACTAATTTTCACTAAAATTCATTTATTTTTCATAAATATAAAAGAAGGAACTTTATTTTATCTCAAATAAAGTTCCTTCTCTAGTATCTTTTAATATTATTCCTTTTTCTAATAATTCTTCTCTTATTTTATCTGCTAATTCATAATCTTTATTAGATTTTGCTATATTTCTTTCTTCAATTTTCTTATTTATATAATCTATATCTATATCTAATTTAACTTCTTTAGTTAAATCTAGGCTTAATACTTTATCAAAATCTTTAATAAGTTCATATTTAGTAATATCATTTATTTCACTTTTTAATACTTCATAAATTAATGATATTGCATTCGCAGTATTTAAGTCATCTTCTAAATAACTTCTAAATATTTCTTTATATTTATTAAATTCATTATTATCTATATTACCATTTTTATCTAAACTTAATACTTTATTCTTTAATTTTTTATAGGCATTTTCACTACCCTTTAGACTATCATAAGAAAATGCTAATTGATTACGATAATGACTTTGTAAACACATAAATCTATAACTTAATGGATTAAAACCTTCTTCTTGTAAAACAGATATAGTTAATGTTTTGCCTTTACTTTTACTCATTTTCCCGCTTTCATCATTTAAATGTTCACCATGTACCCAATAATTACACCATTTATGACCTAAATAAGATTCACTTTGGGCTATTTCATTTGTGTGGTGTGGAAATATATTATCAACACCACCACAATGAATATCTAAGTATTCTCCTAGGTATTTTAGACTAATACCAGAACACTCAATATGCCAACCTGGATAACCTACTCCAAAAGGACTATCCCATTTTAATTCTTGACTATCAAATTTACTCTTAGTAAACCATAAAACAAAATCGGCTTTATTCTTTTTATTATTATCTAACTCAACTGTATCTCTTACTCCATCAATTAATTCATTGACATCATGATTAGTTAAAACATAATATTTTTCTAATTTACTAGTATCAAAATAGATATTACCCCCACTTTGATAGGCATAGCCTGTCTCTAATAACTTAGTAATTATCTTTATATATTCATCTATATTCTCAGTTGCAGGACTAATAATATCAGGCATCTTAATATTTAAACTTTCAAAATCTTTAAAGAAAGCCTCAGTATAATATTTAGCAATTTCTAATACTGTTTTTTTCTCTTTTTTAGCGCTTTTAACCATCTTATCATCGCCATAATCGGCATCACTTGATAAGTGACCGACATCAGTTATATTCATACATCTAACTACATTAAACCCAACATATCTTAATGATTTTTCTAATATATCTTCCATTATATATGTTCTTAAATTACCAATATGAGCATAATGATAAACAGTAGGACCACATGTATACATAGTTACCTTATCTTCATGCCATGGTACAAATTTTTCTTTTTTTCTTGTTAATGTATTATATAAGTACATAATATATCTCTCCTTATTAATTTATA
>CALVZO010000033.1 GCA_944372545.1 uncultured Bacilli bacterium
ACGGCACACATGTTAGTAAGTTTATAATTATTTCTATATAAATTTATAAATGTTACTTTTTCTCTCGTTGTGCCTTGAGGAAGGCCTGGTATTTTTTTAATATTTCATATCTTTCTTTCCAATCTTCTTTGGTTAAATTAGATTCATTTGTTCGTCCACGTTTATTTCCTAGCCCAGGATATAATTCGGGGTGGCTAATATATTTTCTTTTCCAATTTCTAATAGTTCTTTGGGGAACATTATATTCTTTTTCCAATCTAGAACTTGGAATACCAGAAATATATTTGCTGATAATTTCATTCCTTAACTCGTCGGAATAATTATTAAATCTTTGCCCCTTTGATGCCACAAAAAATACGCCTCCTTTCGGTGGTGTATTATAACACTTTTAATGAACTGCTTTTTTTATAATGTCTACTCTAAGGGGTGCTGTTCATAAACTATTCGCTTTTTATTTTTAATAGGTTTTACTTACAACTTGTCAATTAGACAAAATTTTAACAATAATAATTACAATTATTTTTCAAGATAAAGTTAATGTTTTTACAATTATTTCCGATAATTTATAATAAGTTTACTTTTGCTTGACATTTCTACCCTTTAATGTTAAAATAAAGGCCATATTCACAAAAGAGGGGGAATTTTTTATGAGTAATGATGAAAAATTAATGGAATTACGTGAAAATTTAACAGAAGAATTAACTGCAGTAAAGAAAGAACAAAAAGAAATATTAGATAAAGTTCTTTCCGGAGAAAAATTAACAAGAAAGGAAAACAAAAGAGTTAAGGAAATTGCTAAATTAATCAAAGATTTAGAAGGAAAATTAAGTTATTTCCAAGACATGGACTTATATGAATCAATTATTAAAGATTTTAAAAGTTTAAGTGTTGCAAGAAGAACTAAAGAAGAAAAAGATAAAATTAGTAAAAGAATTTTATCTAGTTTCCGTAAATTAAATAAATCTCACAAAGGATTAACTAGTGATACATTATTAACTGAAGAAGAAAGAAAAGATATACCTAAAACAAAGGCTGAATTAACAACAAAATTAAGTGAATTAGAAGAAGATTTACGTGTTGCTAATAGACGTGGTTATAATACAAGTGATATTGAAAAAGAAATAAGTGAAGTTGAAAATAAACTTGAAGAAATTAAAAATATCGAAGAAAGTATTATTGATATTAAAAAAGTTGAAGCCGATTTAAGTATATTAACAAATTCTAAAACAACAAAAGAAGATAAAGAAAAAATTATTACAGAATATGAAACTTTATTAAATAACAAAAAAGATAAAGATGCAGAAATTATTGCTGAATTAATTGAAAATGAGACTTTAGAAGATGCTGAATACGAAGTTGTTGAGGAAGATAAAGATAAAAAACCATTTAAAGACAAAGTAAAGGCTAAACTTCAAAGTGTTAGTGAAAAATTAAAAAGAAGCAAAGGTAAAATTGCTAAAGTTGCTGTTGCTACGGCATTAGTTATTGGAATTATTTTAGTTGCTAAACAATGTAGTAAAGAAATAAATAAATCTAATACTAATGATGATTTAAATAATAGTCCATCTATATCACAAACTTATGAAGATGCTAATAAAGAAGTAATTGAGGCTTTAGTTAATAAAGGTTATGATGAATATAAAGCATTCTTAATGAGTGAGAATTTTGATAAAGAAACAATTGATGCTATATTAAGTATTCCACTTAATAAAGATATTGAAAATTATGCCGATGTAAGTGATTTTAACTTAAATTATATAAATGATTATGAAACAGTAATAGAAAGATTTAATTTATCAAGTACTAATACTGTCGATTATGTAAATCGTGCATATGAAATTAATAAAACAAACTTTTTTGAAGGGGCTTTAATTGAAGAAGTTGCCGAAATATTAATGGCTATTGATAATCGTGAATTACAAACAACAAATAATGCTAATTTAGCCCAAGCATTTAATACTTCATTTAATAGAGTTATAGATAATTACTTATTTGGTGAATTAACAGAAGCAGATTTATTAAAAATTGATGCTCTTCAATATATGGCAAAAGATGGTAGTGACTTAGATTTATTCTTAACTGAATTTAGTAGTTTAGCAAAAAGAAATATTGCTGATAAAAATGATGTTGATGCGAAAAATGAAATGTATAAATATGTAGCAACATTTGCCTTATCATTAAATGGATTTACTAATGAAGATGAAGATATAAATATTGAAAAACCATATAATACTAATGCTCAAGTTAATGATTATTATGACTGGTATATTGCTTATAATTCATTTATTGCACCACTTTACCCAGCAATTGTTAAAGATAATGAATTTGAAAAATATGAAGAATTACAATATATTATGATATCAGCCTTAGAAGGGCCTGAATTTGAAGCATTATGTGGACAAAGTTTTGAACTAAGAGGTGAATAATAATGTATACAGAGGAACCAAGAAGAAGTATTGACTGGGGAAATATATTAAAGAAAGTTCTTATTATTGTATTTATTGCAGCAATTATATTTCTTATAGTTTGGTTACTAACAAGAAATACATCTAATGGTGTTAATGTAGATTATGATGGAAATAATAGTAATAATACTAATATAACAGAGCCGAGTGGCGAAACATATTCCAAAATATTTATTGATAATTATAGATATTTCCATGATACAACCAAAGAATATTTCTTAATTAGTAATTTACCAGAAAAAGGGGAAACTTTAAAATTCACTTTACAAGAATTAATTGATAAAAATTTAATTTTACCATTTAGTTATACAGATAATGAATCTTGTGATACTGAAGCAAGTTATGTTCAAGTTAAAAATGTTGATGGTAAATACACAATGACTACTACTCTAGTTTGTGGTAAAGAAGTTGCTACTACAAAAGAAGAATTAGGTTGTAATCAAATTTGTGAAGAAAATATAGATTGCAATACAAATTGTAGTGAGCCAGTAACAGATACTGATAAAGATACAAATACTGATACTGAAGTAGAAAAAGTAACAGAATATCAATATAAACAAGCATATAATGCGACTGAAACAGTTTATAGTTGTCCTTCTGGTTATACAAAGAGTGGTACTAAATGTGTTAAGACAGATACTACTACTGTAAAAGCAACAAAAAGTGTAAAATATAGATGTAAAGATGGTTATGAAATGGTTGGTACTGGAAGTAGTGCCAAATGTGTAAAAGATAATGAAACAACAGTTAAAGCAACTGCTAAGACTACTTATAGTTGTCCATCTGGTTATGTAGCAAGTGGAAGTGGTGAAAACACTAAGTGTTATAAAATTACTGGTGAAAAAATAAATGCTAATTACTATTATGATTATAGTTGTGCAAGTGGTACTTTAAGAGGTGATAAATGTGTTAAAACTACCACTACTACTGTTAAAGCAACTGCTAAAACTACTTATAGTTGTTCTCAAGGTACATTAGTAAACACTAAATATTGTCGTATTTATTCTACAACAAGTAGATATGAAACATATAAAACATATCGTGGTGCTACTTATAATGGTTGTAGTTATAGTGGTTCTTATACAGAGGCTTGTTCGACATATTCTGGTTGTACTAGAACATATTATAAATACTATTGTAGTGGTTCAACTTATAAAGATGTAGCAGCAACTGCTAAAACTACTTATAGTTGTTCTAAAGGTACTTTAAGTGGAAGTAATTGTATTGTTACAAAAACAACAAGTACAAGTGCCGATAAAGATAAAATATATTACTGCTCTAATAGTGATTATGAATTAAGTGGTAAGTATTGTTATAAAATAACAAAACAAACTGCTAATCCAACTAAAACAACTACATATAGTTGTCCTGAAGGTTACAACAAGAGTGGAACTGGAGCAAATACAGTTTGTACAAGTGGCGGAAAAGATACTATATCAACTTATAAAAATGTAAACTACACATGTAATTCTGGTTATACAAAAGTTGGTACTGGTTCTACTGCAGTTTGTACTAAAGGTTCTACTTCAACAATTGATGCAACAAAATCAACTAAGACTGTAACAAAATACAGATATAAATGGAGTACTGAAACTTCTCTATCTGGTTGGACAAGAACAGGAGAAACAAGAACAGTAACGGCTAGTTCAAAATAATGAACTAGTCTTTTTTTTGTCAAATAAAGGTAAGTTTTTACCACTATTTATTAAAAGTAATGCTATAATATAAAAGAGGTGGATTATGAGAAAAAAATTAAAAAAGTCTGTTTATTTAGTTTTATTTATAATTATTTTAATAGGAGGATTTTTTATATATAGAAGTTTTAGTAATAATAACAAAAAATATTATAGTGATGAAGCCATTAAAGTTATTGAAGAAGAAAATTTAAGTGATATATACAAAGAAGATTATTCGAAAACACTAGATACAATATTAAAAAATGGGGCTTATGAAGCCGAATATTTAGAAGAATATTTAAAGATAGATTATGTTGATAATGATAATTTTACTAGTTATATAAGTAAATTTTTAAATATTGGTTATAATGGAAATGAAATAAATAATATATTTAAATTAAGCGAAAAAAATCAAGAAAAATTATTAGATTTAGAAAAGAAAGATTTTAGTAAATATATAGGTATAAGTAATTTTAATATTGATAACTTAGAAAGATATGATGCTTATTTAGAAGAAACTAATAAAGATATAGAGACTGTTGTAACTTATGTCAATATTAATTTAGATAAACCTTTTTATGAAGATAGTACTTTAGTAGAAAATCCTCATGATTTAACTGTTATAGTTAATAAATACCATCACTTAGATAAAGACTTTGTTCCAGATAACTTAGTAACATTATTTGATAGTACTAATGGAGCAAAAATGGTTAAAGAAGCCGCTGATGCTTATAAATTATTTATTGATGCCGCAAAAAAAGACAATATTACTTTACAAAGTACTACTGCCTACCGCTCTTATTCATTTCAAAATATCTTATATACAAATTATGTAGCAGAAGATGGAGTTGAACTAGCCGATACTTACTCTGCTCGTCCTGGTTCATCTGAACATCAATTAGGTCTTGCAGTAGATTTAAATGATCCAACTGTATCTGGCTCAAGACTTGATGATAAAGATTATAATTGGGTTTTAAATAATTCTTATAAATATGGTTTTATTGTTAGATATACTGAAGAAGGTGTACCAATAACTGGTTATATGGAAGAACCATGGCATATTAGATATTTAGGAGTAGAACTTGCTACTAAAGTTTATGAATCTAAATTAACTTATGAAGAATATTATGATTTATATATGATGGAATATTAAATTAAAAAAATACTTAGAAGTAAATAAAACTTTTAAGTATTTTTATTTGCATAAATTATTAAATATTTCGGGATAAGTTGAATTAATAAACATACTCTCTTTACTAATTGGGTGAATAAATTCTAAAGAACTAGCATGTAAGTATAATCTTTTTAATCCCTTATTTTTAATTTTATTATATAGTTTATCTCCTACTATTGGATAACCTAAATCATTTAAATGTACTCTTATTTGATGTTTTCTTCCTGTTTCAATATTTATTTTTAATAAACTATATTTAGAATTACTTTTAATTTTTTGATAATGAGTTATGGCTAATTTACCATACTTTTTATTTGATTTATGAACTAAATACGTTTTAGTTTCTGATAAATAATTCTTAATTGTTCCAAATTTTTTTAATACATTACCATAAACAACAGCATAGTATTCTCTTTTAAATAAATGCCAATTATTTTGTAATTCTTCTTTTACTTTTTTATTTTTAGCAAATAAGACAATGCCACTTGTATCTTTATCTAAGCGATGAACAATAAATACTTTATTATTCTTATTTTGTTTTTTTAAATATGTAGATACTTCATGATATAAAGTCTTTATCTTTTCTTTATCGCTTGCAATTGTAAGTAATCCTGCCTCTTTGTTGACAATAATTATATATTTATCTTCATATAATATATCTAATTTCTTTTTCATTTACTTATTTTTTAGAAGACATCCCTTTTATTGCATCAAGAACTTCTAGGGGTAAGCAAAAGACTACAGTATTTGACTGGTCACTACTTATATCATTAATTGTCGATAATGTTCTTAAGTGTAATGCTCCACTCGCTTTAGACATAGTTTCAGCCGCTTTGGCTAAATTATTTGAGGCTTCCACTTCTCCTTCTGCTTTTGTAATAACTGCTTGTTTTTCTCTTTCTGCTTCTGCAACTCTTGCAATAACTCTTTTCATTTCTTCTGGTAAAGCCACATCTTTTAATTCAACATTTTCTACTTTAATTCCCCATGGATCTGTTGCTTCATCAACTATTTTACATATTTCTGTACTAATTTTTTCTCTCTGACTTAATAATTCATCTAAAGATACAGAACCCACTACATTACGCATTGTAGTTTGGGCAAGTTGACTAACGGCATAATTAAAATTTTCAACAGCAATTATCGCTTTACTAGCATCAAATATTTTATAATATAATACCGCATTTATTCGAATTGAAACATTATCTTTGGTTATTGCTTCTTGTTCCGGTACATCAACAGCTTTTGTTCTAATATCAACCTTATTATAAGACTGAAAAATGGGAATTACTACACTCCAGCCCGGATTCATTATTTTACTAAATTTTCCTAAAGAAAATTTAATTCCTCTTTCATATTCATTTATTTGTTTAACTGAAGCTATAATTATAAATAAAATTATAGCAATGATTACTAATATTATTTCCATAATTTATTACTCCTTATCTTTTGCTTTATTTGTAGTTTTTGGTAAGGCTTCTTTTCTTGATAAATTTAATCTGCCTTTATTGTCATAACCTAGAGATTTTACAATTATTTCATCTCCTACTTTAACAATGGCACTTGGTTTTTTAACTCTTTTTTCATCAAGTTGCGAAACATGAACCATACCTTCACAACCTGGCCAAAGTTCTACAAAACAGCCAAAGTCTTCAACTTTTACAACCTTACCTGTGTAAATTTTACCAACTTCTACTTCTCTAATAACTTCTTCAATCATTTGTTTTGTCTTAGCAATAACTTCTTTATTAGTGTGATAAATAACTACACGGCCATCATCTTCTAAATCCACTTTTACAGCGTTTTTATCATTAACACTTTTAACGTTACTAGATTCTAAGATAATCTTTGTAATCATTTCTCCACCACGACCAATTACATCTTTAATTTTTTCTGGGTCAATTGTAAATGTTTCTATTTTTGGGGCATATGGACTTAATTCTTTTCTAGGGGATTCTATAATTGTTTCAAATAAATCAAGAATTTGGAATCTTGCTTTTTTTGCTTGATATAAAGCCTCTTTTAATATATCTTTAGTAACTCCCGATATCTTAATGTCCATTTGTAAAGCACAAATACCACTTCTTGTACCTGCTACTTTAAAGTCCATATCACCTAAATGGTCTTCCATACCTTGAATATCAGTAAGTATTGTGTAATTATCATTATTAGTGATTAATCCCATTGCAATACCTGCGACCGGGGCTTTAATTGGAACTCCGGCTGCCATTAAACTTAAGCATCCTGCACAAATACTTGCTTGACTAGAAGAACCATTACTTTCTAATATTTCTGATACTACTCTTATTGTATAAGGGAATTCTTCTTCACTTGGGATAACTTGAAGTAATGCTCTTTCGCCTAAGGCTCCATGACCAATTTCTCTTCTTCCCGGACTTCCATAACGACCTGTTTCACCAACACTAAATTGTGGGAAATTATAGTGAAGCATAAATCTTTTCTCTTCTTCAATTGATAGACCATCTAACATTTGTGACTCTCCTAAAGCCCCTAATGTTGTAATTGATAAACTTTGAGTTTCTCCTCTTGTAAATAAAGCCGAGCCATGTGTTCTTGGTAAAATATCAATACTAGCACTAAGTGGTCTTATTTCGTCCATTTTTCTGCCATCGATACGAACCTTCTCATCTACGACAATTTTTCTAAATACATCATATTTTACACTTTCAAAAACTTGGGCTACTTTTGTCAGTAATTCTTGTAATTCTTCATCTTTTAAAGATGCATTTTCTTCTCTTTTTTCATTTAATAAATCTTCTTCAATACGAGAAATCTCTTCATACATTTTTGCTTTTTCTTTAATCCGCATTGCATCATCTAATTTTGCTTCTACTTCTTCTCTTATACTATTTTTTAACTCTTCAGTTATTTCTAATTTAGGGTATTCCATTTTTTCTTCCCCAATTTCAGAAATAATCTCTTCTTGAAATGCTACTAATTTTTTAATTGCTTCATGACCAAACATTAAAGCATCAAGCATTATATCTTCCGATACTTCTTTAGCCCCGGCTTCAACCATATTAATTGCATCTTTTGTTCCTGCTACTGTTAAATCAATTAATGATTCTTCTGCTTCCCTAACACTAGGGTTAATAATAAATTTACCATCAACTAAACCAACTTTAACTGCTGCAACGGGACCATTAAATGGAATCTTACTAATACATGTAGCAAGACTTGAACCAAATAAAGCCGCAAGTTCTGGAGCATTATCTTGATCAACGCTTAATACTGTATTTACTATTTGGACTTCATTTTTAAAATCTTCTGGAAATAATGGACGCATAGGACGGTCAATCATTCTTGCTGCTAATGTGGCATTATCAGTAGGTCTTCCTTCTCTTTTAATAAAACCACCCGGTATTTTTCCAACAGAATATAATTTTTCATTATATAAAACCATTAATGGAAAAAAATCAGATAATAAATTTGCCGTTTTAGAAACAACCGCTGTACTTAATATAACAGTATCTTCTAATCTTACTAATACACTTCCATGTGCTTGTTTGGCAAGTTCTCCATGCTCTACTACTAACTTTCTTCCGTAAAAATCTAATTCAAATACTTTTTTCATGTAACCTCTTTCTTTCTATAAATAAAAAGACACTAAAAATATCAGTGCCCTTATTTTCTTAAATTTAATTTTTTAATTACTTCTCTATAACTTACTACATCATTTTCTTTTAAATAGTTAAGTAATTTTTTTCTACGACCAACTTTCATAAGAAAGCCTTTTTTAGAATGATAATCATGAATATGTTCTTTCATATGTTCAGTTAAATTGTTAATTTCATGTGTTAAAATTGCAATTTGAACTTCAGCAGAACCACAGTCATTTTCATTCTTAGCAAAGTCTTTAATAATCTTTGCTTTTTCTTCTTTTGTTAAAGCCATAATATTTCCTTTCTATAAATCCGTTCAAACTGAGATTAAAATCGGAAACTTTTTAATCTAAGTAAAAACTTCAATAATATTATATTATAAAGTATATGATTTGTAAAGCAACTTTTAATGCAAAAAACAAGATAAATAATTACACTTGTACTACATAAAGTTAAATTGTTGGTACAAGTGTAAATAAATATATAAAAAAAATATTATTTTTTTAAAACAATATTTTTAATTTTCCTGTGTTATTTTGAAAAAAATATAAAGCAATATTTTTTTTATCTTTCTTAAATAAAATATATTTATCATAATTTAAATTTAATTTATTACCATTTATTACTTTTTTATATAA
Source organism: uncultured Bacilli bacterium (assembly GCA_944372545.1). Lineage (GTDB taxonomy): Bacteria > Bacillota_I > Bacilli_A > RF39 > UBA660 > SIG200. The sequence continues at coordinate 9,577 of CALVZO010000033.1, forward strand.
AACATTTGAAAGTTCAACTTCATCTACATCCAGTACATCTTCTATATTTAATGTTTGATAATTATTTTTCGCAATTTCATCTATAGTATAAGAATCTTCTATTTTAAAATTACCTTGCTTAGTTCTTATTAAATTATTCATACAACCAAGTACATTTAAATTAGAACAGATATCTTTAATTAAACTTCTAATATAAGTTCCTTTACTAACTACTACTCTAAATTTAATAATATCTTCATGATATGATAATAATTCAATTTCTTTAATAAATACTTCTCTTTTTGGTAATACTACTTCAATATTTTCTCTTGCATATTCATATAATCTTTTACCCTTTATAGATACAGCCGAATATTTAGGAACTTCCATTTCATAATTACCAATAAATTTATTTAAAGAGCCTTTTATCTCTTCTTCACTTAATTTAGGAATACTTTCCTCTTTAATAATATTTCCAGTTATATCTAAAGTATCAGTCATAATACCTAATTTAATTTCAGCAATATATTCTTTATCTAAAGATGTTATATCATTAACCAATTTAGTATATTTATTAGTAACACATACTAATACTCCAGTTGCAAGTGGGTCTAAAGTACCAGTATGACCAATTTTTTTAATATTTAATATTTTACTTAATTTATTAACAACATCTCTACTTGTATAACCTTTTTCTTTATTAACTACTATTATTAAATTTTCCATATTATTTACCTATTTTTTTATTAACTATATAGACTTTCTCTACTATATTATCTATATCTTCTTTGTAACCTAATTCATTTGCCCTTATTAATAAAGGACCTTCATAAAAAGGAATTTCTAAATATAATTTATGATAACCCCTTCTTGCTAATTTTATTTGTAAATCTTTTATAAAATTAACCCATAAATCTCGGTAATTATCTTGATACTTTTCATTAAATATTAATTCTTTTAAATAAATTTCTCTCCTATTTTTTTGAATTAATCTACCCATTGCCACTAAATTATATTCTTTATCATAAATACATAATAATTCTGTTAATTTATCAGTTTCTATAGTCTTAAACATTTCTTCAATAATTTTATAATTATCACTATATTTTTCTAATATTTCCCTATTTTTTAAATATTTATGATCTAAATTTGCAACATGTAAAAATAAATCAACTAAGTCATTACCATAAATTTTAGCAAAATAATTTTGATAACTATTTATTAATATTTTTTTATCAGTACTTGTAAATATTCCATTTTTATTAAAAACAAATTTGTAACGCATAATTTAAAACCTAATTTTCTTCATGAATTTTATCTATTAACTTTTCTATCTTTGCAGCATACTCAATTGTTTCATCATAAATAAATCTTAATTCAGGTATATTTCTAACCTCTAAAACTTTGGCTAACTTTCCTCTTAAAAAGGGGGCTGCTTCATTCATTTCTTTTTCTAATTCTTTATGACTTAAATCACTTATACTTGTAAAATATATTTTTGCTAAACTTAAGTCTTTATTTAAAGAAGAAGATGTTAGCGTAATTGTTTTCATTAACTCATCTCTTGTTTCAGTTAAGATAATACTACTTAAATATTTTATAATATCACTATTAATTCTGTCTATTTTATGATTAGCCATTTTTCACCTCAACTAATTCAAATACTTCTAAATGGTCGCCTTCTTTAATATCATTGAAATTTTCTAAAGTAATTCCGCATTCAAACCCTTTTTTCATTTCTTTAACATTATCTTTGCCTCTTTGAAGTGAAGATATTTTATCTTCTACTAAAACAACGCCATCACGAATAACTCTAACAGAGGAATCATTTTTAACTACTCCGTCCATTACATAGCAACCAGCAATATTACCAATTTTTGAAAATTTGAATATCTTTCTTATTTCCACATCGCCAATAATTTTCTCTTCATATTCTGGATCTAACATACCTTTCATTGCTAATTCCATTTCTTCAACTAATTTATAAATAATAGTATATAATCTTATATCAACATTGTATTCTTTCGCAATTTCTTTTGTTGTATTCATAGGTACTACATTAAAACCAATAATTATGGCATCAGACGCATTGGCTAAAACAACATCACTTTCAGTTATGGCGCCAATTCCACTTCTTATAACTTTAACAGTAACATCACCAACATTAATTTTTTGTAAAGCATTTTTAACGGCTTCTTCACTACCACGAACATCTGCCTTTAAAATAACATTAACTTCTCTTTTTCCGCCTTCAATTTTTTTGAATAAATCATCTAAGGAAACAACATCACTTTTATATTTAGAAGCACTAATGTTTTTTCTTTTTTCCGCAATATACTTCGCTTTAGCCTCAGTTTCAAAAGCCATGAATTTATCTCCTGCTTCGGGATTTCCACTTATACCTGTAATTTCTACTGGCATTGAAGGATAAGCCTCGACAATCGATTCTCCTAAATCATTTTTCATTGTTCTAACTTTACCAAAATGTTCACCCACTACTATTGGATCCCCAATTCGAAGTGTACCATTTTGAATAATAAATGAAGCAATTCCCCCAATATTTTTATCCATTTTAGATTCAATTACTGAACCTGTTGCATATCTATTTGGATTAGCCTTATATTCATTTACTTCCGCAATTGTTTCAATTGTTTCTAATAGCAAATCTACCCCTTCTCCAGTATGGGCAGATATTCTGATAAATGGTATATCTCCTCCCCACTCTTCTGGAGTTATGCCATTTTCTATCATCTCTGTAAGAACTCTTTCCGGATTAGCATCAGGTTTATCAATTTTATTAATTGCTACTACTATTGGTACATTGGCACTTTTAGCATGGTCAATAGCCTCTTTTGTTTGTGGCATAACACCATCATCAGCAGCCACAATTATAATAACAATATCAGTAACACTTGCTCCTCTTGCTCGCATCTCTGTAAACGCAGCATGCCCTGGAGTATCAATAAATGTTATTTTGTTATTATTATGTTCAATTTGATAAGCCCCAATATGTTGCGTAATTCCTCCAAATTCTTTATCAACTACATGAGAGTGTCTAATATAGTCTAAAAGAGTTGTTTTACCATGATCAACATGTCCCATTATTGTAACAATTGGTGGTCTTTTAACTAAATCTTCTTCTTTATCAATTATTTCAAATTCTTCAAAATTTGCTTCATCTTGTGTTTCTTCTTTTTTTAATGTTTTATTATAATCTAATGCGACAATTTCCGCGTTTTCAAAATCTATCGGTGCATTTAAATTTAACATGAGTCCTAAAGACATCAATTTTTTAATAATTTCAGTGCCACTTATATTTAATACAGTGGCTAATTCACTAACACTCATTCCTTTTTTGTATAAAATAACATCTTCATTAACAGTATTACCCATTAATTTTTCTTTATGTTTATACATCTCTTTCTTTAACATCTTATAGTTATCTTTAGTTTCTTTTGATGTATCTTTCTTTTTTAATTTTTGCTTTTTAGAAGTATTAGTTTCTTGAATATTATTACTTTCCATCATATCTCTAGCAATATTTTCTACTAATTCATCTTCATCATAAGTAATATCATCATCAGTACTAATTAAATTTAATGTATTATCTAACATAATAATATCATCATCATTTAAAATATCTTCCCCATTACTTACATTAATATCTAATTCCTTACATTTTTTTAATACTTCCGCAATTGATAAATTTATGTCTATTGCATACTCTTTAACACTCATAAATGCATCTCCTTTCCTATTTTAATAAATTATCTAATTCTTTATATAAATCTTCTTCTATATTGACTTCTAAAACTCTTTCTAATATTTTACTCGTCTTGGCTTTTAAAAATACTTCTCTATCTTTTTTTAAGTAAGCACCCCGACCATTTTTCTTACCAGTTAAATCAATTTCAACTGTCCCTTCCGGAGTTCTTACAACGCGAACTAAATCTTTCTTTTCACATTTTTCTTTTGTTACCACACAAGTTCGCATAGGTACTTTTCTCTGTTTCATAAAATCTCCCTTATTTATTTCCTTCTTCATTAATTTGTGATAATGTCTTAATTTCTAATTTATATTTTGTTAGTTTACTAGCAAGACGAATATTACTTCCCTTCTTACCTATTGCTAAACTTAAATTATCATCAGTAACTATCGCTAAAGCCTCTTTTTTCACTTCATCAGTAATATTAACTATAACATTTTTAGCAGGTGATAAGGCATTGGCAATAAAAATTTTTGGATCTTCATCATATAAAATTAAATCAACTCTCTCACCATTTAATTCTTTTAAAATGCTTGCTATACGGCTTCCCTTTTCTCCAATACAAGAACCAATGGCATCAATTCTTTCATTTGTTGAATATACCGCAACTTTACTTCTATTACCAGCATCTCTTGCTACTCCATATAACATTATTGAACCATCTTGTAATTCCGGAATTTCATTTTCAAATAATCTTTTTACAAAACCATAATGTTTACGAGAAGTCATAATAATAGGTCCTTTAGGTCCATTTTCAACTTTGGTAATATAAACGCGAATATTTGAACCCATTTTGATAGTCTCTCCAGGAATTATTTCTGATTTTGGTAAAATTCCTCTTGTTCTTCCTAAATCAATATAATAATTTTTTTGGTCTTCCATTGCTACCATACCAAGCATATTTTCATAGGCTTTATCAGCAAATTCTTCGATAATACTATTTTTTTCTGCTTCTCTTATTTTTTGAGTTACTACTTGTTTTGCTGTTACGGCAGAAACTCTCCCAAAATCTTTTGGAGTTACTTCTTTTTCAATAGTATCTCCTACTTTAGCATCGGGATCTATTTTTTTAGCATCTTCTAAAAGTATTTGGGCATCAATATTAATTGCAGGTGGTACTTCTACAACATTTCCTTCTTCATCAACAACTTCACTACCCTCATCAATTTCATCTACTACAACTAAATAAGAATAAATTTTAATTTCTCCGGTTTCTCTATTAATATCAACTCTAACATTAGTCTTCGAATTAAAATTTTTCTTATAAGCAGTTTGAAGGGCTGTAGTCATTGCATCAAAAACTATATCAGCACTAATATTTTTTTCTTTAACTATTTGGTCTAACGCCTTAATAAATGCTTTACTATCCATATTAATTACCTCTTTCCTTACTAATTACATCTAAAATATATGAATCATCACATATATCATACTTATCAACAATTGGATTTATAATATTTGTGGCTTCTACTATTGTATCTAAATCTATACCTCCAACTTTATCTAATACTATAGTTAAAATATTATATTTTCCTTGTTTTTCCGTATAAATATCATCAACAATAATTTCTTTTTTTCCTAAAACAGATATCAATTCTTCTTTTAATTTCTCCAAAATTATTTGCTCCTTCCAAATTAATAATAAAAGTGGGATTTTTCGCCCACTTAAATAACTGAATAAATTATACCAAATATTTCTTGATTTAACAAGTTTTATTTTACTAATCCATTTTGCACTAATTTAGTTTCATTAACTACTATAAAAGCACTACTATCATAATCTTTTATTATCGTAGTTAAATCTTTTAATTTTTTATTATTAATTTGAATATATAACATATCTTTATTTTTACCTTCATAATCATTTTTAAGTTCAATAACTGATACGGCATACCCAAGACTTCTTAATTTCTTTATTAAATTATCACTATCTTTATTAATTACTACTTGAACTCCTACTATACCTTTTATAAATTTACTTGATAAAATAGAGCCAATATAAGTACCTGTTGCATAACCTCCTGCATAAGATACTGCAATAAAGAATAAGTTTCCTTCCGTATTTAATGCCTCTTTTGCTACTAAAAACCAAATTATAACTTCAAAAAACGCTACTAAAAATGGTTCAATAGTTTTCCCTTTAACAAATAAAACTGTTCTAATTGTTCCAAGAGATACATCAATAATTCTTGCCGTAAAAATTTTTAAACATGTTAGTAAAAACATAAATTCTCCTTTAATTAGTAAATATTATTATCATTATTAAAAGAACAAAGAATAAGGCAAAACCAATAACAAAGCCCCACATAATGGCATCACTATTATCTTCTTCTCTTCTTTCAATTTTTTCATTATCATGATTATACATTTCACTTTTTAATTTAACTTCTATCTCTTGTTCTTTTTTTACTTCTTCTTTTTTCATAGATACCTACCTTCTACTTAATTATACCAAATAAATTATTTAATAAATAGTATTTTTTATTCAACTCTTTTTAATGAATCTATCATATCTATTCTTCTTAAGATAAAATGTGTAATTATTTGAACTATTATACTAAATATAACTATTATGATAAATGTTAAAATATAACTAAATATCTTTATTGACTTAATAAATAATATTTCATCAGTTTCGGCAATAAAGAGAATAAAAGTATTTAAATAATTTCCTAAAAATAATCCTACTATAATACCTATAATAGTCATTATTATTGTTTCCCGATAAACATAATTTGATACTTCTCTATCGTTAAATCCTAAAACTTTTAAACTTGCTATTTCTCTTTTACGTTCATTAATATTAATTATAGTTAAATTATATAAGACTGTAATTGCTAAAAATGAAGAAAATAGAATTATTAAATAAACAATGTTATTCATACCAGCAATTATATCATTAAATATTTCAATATTATCTTTTGTATATTGAATAGTGGCAAAATAATCTGTTTCTAATAAGTTTGCCCCTAAATTATCTAAATTTACATCATTATTAATAGTAACTAAATAACTATTATAATCTGTATTATTAAATATTTCTTTATAATAAGTACTATTCATAAATAAATAATTACCTATATAATTTTCACAAATAGAAGAAATTTTAACCACAAATAATTCATTATTACTATTTCTAATACTAATGTTTTCTCCCACTTTTGCATTAAGTAACTCAGCCATTTTTTCTGTAATTATTACGCCATTATCAGGAATACTTAAAATATTTCCCTCTAAATCTTTTAAAGTAATAAAGTTTTCACTAACACTACTATCTAAAAAAGATATTAAAGAAAAATCTAAATTTTTATTATCACTTTTAAATGTAAAACTGGCAACATTTGTCTTTGTAAACTCTTTTATATTTTCATTATTTAAAATAGTATCTACATTAGTATTTACATCATTTAACATAAATATGCCATCATAATGAATAATATCTGTGTATTCAATATCAATTAAATCACTTAAACTATCTTTAATTCCAAATCCTGTAAGTAATAAAGCAGTACACCCCGATATACCAAGAACTGTCATAAATATTCTTTTTTTGTAACGAAATAAATTACGAAAAGATATTTTCCAAGAAAAAGATAGATGCCGCCATAAAGGCTTAATATTTTCTAATAATATCTTTTTACCAATTTTAGGTGCTTCTCCCCTTAAGATAGTGGCTGGACTATCTTTAAAATATTTCTTTAAAGAAATTATTACAACAATACTCATTAATATTAATGTTGTATAAATTATAATTGTACAAGCGCCCGGATTTACATAAGTAATTAAATCAGGAATAGTAAATGATGCAGAATATACTGTATATAATATTCTTGGAATAAAGGCATAACCAAACGATAACCCAATAAATAAACCAATTAAACTTGATAATAAAACATAAATTAAATAACTAAATAAAATAGTAGATTTTTTTATTCCTAAAGAAATAAATGTTCCAATTTCACTTCTTTCTTCTTCAATCATTCTATTCATTGTATTAAAAGCCATTAAAAAGGCAATTAGAATAAAGAAAATAGGAAATATTGCAGCGATAGATTCCACTTTTGTTGCACTTTCATAAAATGATGTGAAACCTACTAAATCATCTCTTGTAAGTAAATACCAAACTGGTTTTTCTATATTATTTACTTCTATTTTTGCATTATTTATTTCTTCTTCATATTTAGATATTTCACTTAAATAATTATTATAATTAGTATTATATTCACTATAAGCATTATCTAATTCTTTATAACCTTTATCTATCTTATCTTTAACACTATTTAATTCATTTAAAGCATTATTATATTCTTTATTCCAAGTACTTAATGAATTATTTAACTTCTCTTCTTCACTTTCTAAAGTATTTTTAGTATTAATTAATAATTCAATATTAGTTCGATAATTTTTTAAATTTTCTAATTCGTTAGATATTTCTATATATCTATTATCAGTACTATCTATACTATTTAAAATATTTTCTAAATTACTTATACTTTCATTTAAGTTATTTAAAGTACTATCTAATAAAGTGCTATCTAAATTTAAACTTTGTAAAGTATTATTAAACTCTAATTTAGCGTTATTTAATTCAAGAAATCCAGCATTTATTTTACTTTCTGTTTCTTCTTTAGTTTTATTTAAACTATTTAATCCACTTTTATATTCTTCTAAATTCTCATCTAAAGTAATTTTTGTTGAATTTAAACTTAATAAAGCCTCATTAAACTTACTTTCATTATCTTCTTTTATTTTATCTAATTCATTTTGGGCTTTAACTATTTCGTCCATTGCTTCTTTTAATATTTCTTCATATCTTGCTGTTTCTCTTAAAGGCTTTAATTCTTGTAAATAAGCATTTACTTCTTTAATTATTTCATTATATTTATCACTATAAGATAATTCTTCTTTAGCATTTTCTGCAAGTATTAATATTTCTGTATAATAATCAATTTTAAAATTATCTTTTAAAACATATAATAAAGTTGTAAGTTTTCCACTTCCTACTGTAGTAATTCCTTTATTATCATAAATATATGCACTACTATTTATTGTTCCAACTATTTTACAAGAGTTATCCTTTAGATAAGTATCATCATCAATAGTTATTTCATCACCAATTCCAAAATACCCATCTTCTCCTAAACACTCATTATTATTTTTAGGCATTACTCCACTTACTAAAGTAATATCATTTATTTCACTAAGACCACTTATCTTTACAGTATTCCCATCAATTAAAGTATCAAATGAATAATTACCCTCTACAATAGAAATTCCTTCTAATTCATTAATGGCTTTAATATCATCTGTAGTTAAGCCCATTGTACTAATTATTTTAAAGTCATAAAGATTAGTTTCATCATAATAATTATCTAGCGTTTTTAACATATCACTAGATGTTTCTCTTACGCCAGCAAAAAAAGATGTTCCTAAAATAACAATAAAAATTAAAGATAAAAAACGACTCTTTGACTTCCATATTTTTCGCAATATATTTTTTAAAATATACATTACCACTCTATCTCCTTAACTAACTTCGGATTTTCATTAATAGTAATGCTTTCTATTTTACCATTTTTTACTTTTATAACTTTATCTGCTATATCAGCAATAACTGAATTATGCGTAATTATAACAGTTGTGGTTTTTAAGTTTCTACTCATATCTTGTAAAAGTTCAATTATTAATTTGCCTGTTTTAGAATCTAGGGCTCCAGTCGGCTCATCACATAATAATAATTTAGGATTTTTAGCAAGGGCTCTCGCAATAGATACTCTTTGTTGTTCTCCTCCAGAAAGTTGAGCCGGAAAATGATTTACTCTATCTAACAACCCTACTTTTTTTAAGGCTTCCATACTATCAAGTGGATTTTTACATATTTGACTTGCTAAAGAAACATTTTCTAAAGCAGTTAAATTACCAATTAAATTATAAAATTGAAAAACAAAACCAATATCATACCGACGATAATTAGTAAGTTCTCTTTTATTATATTTAGCAATATCTTCATTATCAATGATAACACTTCCACTACTGCATTGATCCATACCCCCTAAAATATTTAAAATTGTGGTTTTTCCAGCACCACTTGGACCTAAAATAACAGTAAGTTTCCCTTTATCAATATCAAAAGAAACATTATCTAATGCCTTAATAGTAACTTCACCCATTTTATATATCTTTGTTAAATTTTTTACACTTATGTATGCCAAAATATCACCTTCCTACTATAACAATTATACTATGATATTAAAAATATTGGTAGTTATTATTTTTCCCAAAATAAAAAACATTTATCAAACGATAAACGATTTTAATAAATGCTTTTTAATACCCTTTACTTTTATAATATTCATATAATTCTTTAAATCTATTAAAGTGAACTACTTCTCTTTGGCGAAGCCATAAAAGTGGGGCTAAAACATCTTCATCAGTAGTTAAATCAATTAAATTTTCATAAACTGCTCTTGCCTTTTGTTCTGCTGCCATATCTTCCATTAAATCCGCAATTGGGTCAGCCGTTACAGCAAAATAAGTTGCAGTAAATGGTACTCCCGATGCATCAATTGGGTAAATACCTTTGTTATGGTC
>CALVZO010000034.1 GCA_944372545.1 uncultured Bacilli bacterium
GATATAATTTTTTCTTTTGTGCAATTCCAGAACAAATAACTTTTCTTTGTTCTTCATTTATATGTTTCCATGTTTTCATTTTCTTCGCTCCTTCTTTAAACTACAAGAAAACATGGTAACTATTATACTATATTCAGACTTAATGCCGTATTTTTTTTAAAACGGATTTAAAATTAGCAATTAAGCAAAAATTAATCATAAATTGTTGACATTTATTGGGAATTTATATTATACTTATGGAGTAATGCCCGATTAGCTCAGTCGGTAGAGCGCACGGCTGTTAACCGTTAGGTCGCAGGTTCGAGTCCTGCATCGGGCGCCATTGTGAATTTTTAAAAACCCTTGAAAGTACGGGCTTTCAAAGGGTTTTTTCTTTGTATACATACATATAGCTTAGAGCGTAAAGTGATACAAAATATCACAAAAATACACTAAATATTACCATTTTGGGCACTTTTTTCGGCACTCTAAAACCTCGCAAACGCCCTGTTTATAAGGGTTTTAACCCTCTGACGATAAAAAAATAGTGCTTTTTTCGGCACCAAATATCAAAAATTGACACAATTTGATACAAAATATCACAAAATTTTGAAAAAAAGTTAAAAAAAGTGATAAAAATGCAAAAAAATGTGCAATTTTCATAAAAATTAAGTATTTTTTACATAGAAATTAAAAAATTTCGTTTATATGTGACAGAACATAGTCATCTTTTTTAGGTGACTTTTTAGAAAGGAGGAAAAATGTAAAAGTATTATGATTAAATGATTTTTAACTTTGTCGCCATTGGCAACAAAGTTGGATATTATTAAAAGATTGTTATAAAAATTTTATTTGGCGTGTCTGAAAATGTTGCTTATAATTATTTGGTATATTCTTGAATTTCAGTGCTTTTGAGTTATTATTGCATTTCTAAACCATATATGTTATAATAAGTTTCACTTAAAGGAGGATTTATTATGTTAGAAAATAATAGAAATAAAAGAATTCTTAGTGCTATATTATTATCTATAACATTATTACTAGTTGCTAAAGAAATGAGAACTGAAATAATTAACAATCAATCAAATACTGATGAAATAGGAAATACACTACCTTCAATAATCGCTGAAGAATATGTAAATGAAGATACAGCTAAAGAAGAACAAAAAAAATTTACTGAAGATGAATTAGAAAAATTGATTGAAGAAGGAATTGTCATAAAAAAAAGATATGGTAATTCAATATTTTATGTTTATTGCATAGAAGTACCAAATGGTACGAATAATCGTTGCGTTCCAAATGGCTATAAAATGTTTGAAGAACTCCGCGGATTTAAATATGGAGAAACAAGTCAAATTATTTATGAAAGAACTGGCATATATCATACAGGAAAAAAAGAATATTCTAGAATTAGAAAATAAAGTGTGTAAGTTAAAAAACTACACACTTTTATGATGTGATAAAATATAAGAAAGAGGTAAAAAATGAGAAGTAAAAATAATAGTAAAAATGAATTAGTAAAAGCAATATTAGAGGAATACCAACCAGAAACAGCAGAAGATGTTCAAAATGCATTAAAAGATATTTTTGGGCCAATGTTTGAAGCAATGTTACAAGGAGAAATGAATGCTCATTTAGGATATAATAATAATAATTCTAAAGAAACTAAAAATACTAATAATCGTAGAAATGGTTATATTGATAAAAATGTAAAAACAAGTATGGGAGAAATGAATATATCAGTTCCAAGAGATCGAGATGGTTCATTTGAACCAGTAATAATACCAAAAAGAACTAAAGATATTTCAGACATAGATAGAAAAATAATTTCAATGTATGCCAAAGGAAGAGTCAAAGAGATATATCTGATACAATTGAAGATATATATGGATTTAAAGTATCACATGAAATGATATCACAAATTACAGATTGTGTATTAGAAGAATTAAACGAATGGCAAAATAGACCGCTAAAGAAGTTTTATCCATTTATATTTGTAGATTGTATGTATGTAACAATAAGATATGAATATGAAGTAAAAGAAACGGCAGTATATACAATTTTAGGATATGATAAAGATGGCCATAAAGATATACTTGGATTATGGCTAAATGATAGTGAGTCAAAACATACATGGATGAAAATATTTGATGAAATAAAACAACGTGGAGTAGAAGAAATATTCTTTATATCTATGGATGGTGTAAGCGGATTAGAAGAAGGAGCAAAAGAAATATTTAAAGGTGTTATAGTTCAAAGATGCATAATTCATTTAATACGTAATTCACTTAAGTATGTACCAAGTAAAGACTATAAAAAGTTTACTGCAAATTTAAAATTAATATATGGTGCATCAAACTTAAAATCAGCAATTCACGAATTTGAAAAATTTAAAAACAATTGGAATAAATATCCTGGAGCTGTTGATGTATGGGAAAGAAATTTTAAACACGTAGAACAATTATTTAATTATCCAAGTGATATTAGAAAAATAATGTATACTACTAATGCTATAGAATCAGTTAATTCTTCATTTAGAAAAGTAACCAAAAAAGGTGCTTTTCCAAATGAAAATGCACTTTTCAAACTACTTTATTTACGAACTAGAGAGCTTTATAAAAAATGGGATAGTTCAGTTATAAGCAACTGGTCTTTAGTTAGAAATCAACTTGATTCAGATCCTAATTTTAAAGAAAGATTTCGTAAATATATTTAATTCTTCTTTTTGTTAAGTTATGTTCAACTTTATTAAAAATCCAAAATAATGCTTCGGCACTAAAAATCGGCACTTTTTGAAAAAATGGATATTTTCAAAAATTGAGATAGATGGTGAAACCCTTTATTTATAAGGGATTGGAAGCCATGACAATCACTTGTAAAGTGGTTTTATCCTAATGGCTGTTAACCGTTAGGTCGTAGGTTCGAGTCCTACATCGGGCGCCATTATGAATTTTAGAAATCATTGGAAGCAAAATTTCAATGATTTTTTCTTTATATTTTAGTTGTAACTTTTTTATTAAAGTGCTATTCTTATAGGGAGTGATGCATTTTTACTCGAGGTGAGTTTAGTGAAAAAGTTAATTGATTTATATCCAAATTGTGGGTATAAAGATGTATTAGTTAAAGATATAAAAATTAATTCTAAAGAAGTAGAAGAAGGAGATTTATTTGTTTGTATAAAAGGTGTAACAGTAGATAGACACGATTATATAAAAGATGCTATAAAAAATGGAGCAGTAGTACTTATTACAGATAGAGATATATTAGAAGATATACCTTATATAAAAGTAGCAAATACTAATTTAGAATTACCAAAACTAGCAAGAAAATTTTATGGCTATCCTGATAAGTCTTTAGAGTTAATCGGTGTTACAGGTACTAATGGAAAAACTACTGTAGCATCTATTATTCAAGATTTAATGGGAAATGATATATGTGGGTATTTAGGAACTTCCGGAATTATTTGTCATAATTTTAATGAATATATTAGAAATACTACTCCCGATACTGATATATTATATAAATATTTTCAAAAATTTGTTATAAGTGGTTGTAAGTATGTGAGTATGGAAGCATCTAGTGAAGCCTTTTATTTTCACCGTCTTGATAATATAAAATTTAAAGTAGGAATTATTACGAATATTACTGAGGATCATTTAAATACACATAAAACATTAAAAAACTATATATCTTGTAAAGAAATGTTAGTAAAAAAAGTTAAAGATAATGGCTATTCTATTTTAAATGTTGATGATATACATTATGAAGAAGTAGTTAAATATGCAAAGGGGACTATTTTAACTTATGGCAAAAATAATGCTACATTAGAAATTGTTAAATGCAAATATTATAGTGATAAAACAATTATTAAATTAAAATATCATAACAAATTATATAAAGTTATATCTCCTTTACTTGGTGAATTTAATGTCTATAATTTATGTGCAGTAATACTTGCTTTACTTGCTCTAAATTATAATATTGATTATATAATAAAGAGAATTCCTTTAATAAATAGACCTTTAGGTAGAGTAGAATTTTTGAAATTTAGTGAAGATTATCAAATAGTACTAGATTATGCTCATACTCCCGATGCTTTTAGTAATTTATATAAATTACTAAAAAATTTAAAACCTAAAAGAATTATAACAGTTACTGGCAGTGCTGGGGGAAGAGAAATAGAAAAAAGAGGACCAATGGGTAAAATTATTTTAGAAAATTCTGATCATGTTATTTTTACTACTGATGATCCAAGATTTGAAAGTGTGGAAAACATTATTAAAGATTTAGTAAGTAAAAGTAATAAATCAAATTATGAAATAATAATTGATAGAAAAATGGCTATTAATAAAGCATTAAGTATAGCCAAAAAAGGTGATATTATTTTAATTGCTGGTAAGGGTAGAGATAACTATATGGCTATAAAAGATAAATATATACCTTATAATGATTATGAAGTCATTAGTGAGTATTTTGAAAAAGATAAAGTAAATAATTAAATTAAAATGCAACCATAAGTTTATTGAATTTCTAATTTCTTATGATATAATTTCTTTAAGTGGTTTTAGTTATGAAAAAATATAATTATTATAATTTATTCTTTATCTTTATTATTGCGAGCATTGTTGGTTGGTTAGTTGAAGGCACTTATACATATATTAAAAAAGGTTTAATTATTAATCATTCTGCTTTAGTAATTGGTCCTTTTAATATTGCTTATGGTATTTGTGCATGTCTTTTATCTGCCCTTCTTTTAAAATATAAAGATGAAGATAATTTTAAAATATTTTTAATCGGCTTTATTGGGGGTTCTGTTATTGAATATATAATGAGTTTAGGAATGGAATTAGTTATTGGGTTTACAGCCTGGGATTATTCAAAGAAATTCTTAAATATCAATGGTCGAATTTGTTTAACTTATTCTATTTACTGGGGTATACTTTCTATTTTATGGATTAAATATTGTTACCCTTTAATTATTAAATTAATTGAAAAATTAAATTATAAAGTAGGAAAGAAAATAATTATTTGGTTAACTATATTTCTTTTATTTGATACAGCCCTTACTTTTAGCGCTATAAATAGAGCAAGAGAAAAAGAAAAGGGAGTACCTCCAAGTAATACTTATGAAAAAATGTTAGATAAAACATTTAATAAAGATTATTTAAAAAATATGTTTAATAATAATTGGGAGTAAATATGAAAATATTAATATTATCTTGTAATACTGGGGGAGGCCACAATGCGTGTGGTAAACATTTAAAAAATGAGTTTAATAAATATAATATAGAAAGTGACTTAGTTGATTATTTAGAAATTGCTAGTAAAAAAATATCTAATTTAATAGAGAAATTATATTTAGATTCCACTAAGGGGAGCGGTAATATCTTTAAAAATGTATATAAACTAGGAGAAGTATATAATAGTACTAAATTAAAAAGTCCAGTATATTCTTTAAATAAATTAGTAACTGAAAAATTAAAAAACTATATAAATACTCATAATTATGATTTAATTATTTGTACACACTTATTTCCAAGTATGGCTTTAACTGAATTAAATCATCAAGGAGAAAATATAAAATTTATAAATATTGCTACGGATTATGAGTGTATTCCTTTTTGGAATGAAACAAATCCTAATCTTTTTGTTATTCCATCAATACTTTTAAAGAATAATTTTATTTCAAAAGGAATTAATGAAAGTATTTTATTACCAACAGGTATTCCTATATCTAGTGATTTTAGAAAAGTTACAAATAATACTAATTTACCTAAAGATAAAAAAATAGTAACAATTATTTCTGGTAGTATGGGTTTTGGTAATATAAAATTTTTAGTAGAAAAGTTATTAAAAAATATTACTGATGTTTATTTTTTAGTTATATGTGGTAGTAATAAAAAATTAGAGTCTTCTTTATTAGAAATTAATAATGATAATTTAATAGTAAAAGGTTTTGTAAATAACATAAATGAATATATGGCTAAAAGTGATATTATTATAACTAAACCGGGTGGATTAACTACAACAGAAGTTGCTAATTTAAGAAAGCCATTTATTCATATGATGTCAATTCCCGGAGTTGAGAATTATAATGCTTTATTTTTTTCGCAAAATAAAATGAGTTTAAAGGGAGATACTATTGATGATGTTGTAATTAAATTACAAGAATTATTAAATAATAAAAAATTACAAAAAGAAATGATTTTAAATCAAAAAAAATATATAAATCAGGATTCTTCCAAAGATTTAGTATTATATATAATAAAAAATTTTCAATAAAAAAAGCGATTTAATTTTCGCTTTCTTTTAATTTTCTTACTCTTCCTTTGCCAATAACTTTTAAATCTACTTCTTCATTAGTGTCTATGACAATATTAGGTAAATTAAATTCGTCATTTAAATATATAACTAAATTTTTATAAATATTAATTGCACTATCATAATTTTCTTCTTTTATTTTATTTGCACAAGGAATTAAAAAATATTTCATTAATCCTAATGCAAAAGGGTAATTATTTTTTTCTTTTAAAATATGTTCACTAATTAAAGGACCAATTTTATCATATTCAAATAAAATTGGTAGATATTCAACATGTAATTTTAAATAATTATCACGAAAATTACGTAATACTTCTAATAATTCACAGTTATCTTCGTAACCTAAAATGTCGCATACTATTGTTGTAATATAACAACCACCAGGTTTATAGCCACCAGTATTTTTTTGACTTTTATTTAAAACAAAATATCTGCATTTATCTTCTGTTTCTTTATAACGATGTAATTCTTTGCACCAATATCTTTCAACAGATGAATATTTTTCTTTATTATTCCATTCTAAATGAACACATTGTGCACAAATTTCTTGAGCCATATTATTGCCCCTTTCAAGTAGTAAATTTATTATAATTAATTTTAATTTTTTGTCAAGATATGATAAAATATTAACAAGGTGATTATATGAACGAAGAAGTTTTATCAATAATAGATATTTATGGGGAAGTATTAACAGATAAAGAATATATAACAGATCCGGCAATTGCAAGAGATGAAGAAATAAAACAATGTATTTTAACTCTTTTAACACCTGAAAAAAGTGCACTTTTAGTAGGTAAAGCCGGTATTGGTAAAACCGCTATAGTTGAAGGGCTTGCTTACCGAATAAAAAATAATATGGTTCCTGATGCTCTTAAAGGGTGGAGTGTAGTAAAAATAAATGTCGCCAGTTTAATTGGTACTGCTACAAATGAAAAAGATACCCAAAGTAAATTAGATGTTGTTATTAGAGAAATAGCAAGTAGAGAAAAGACCATTTTATTTATTGATGAAACGCATCTTTTAGTAAATAGAAGTGGTGGAATTGATTTTGCTAATTTACTAAAACCTAGTTTAGATAGAGGTACAATTAAAATGATCGGAGCCACTACTAGTGAAGAATATGAAACCTATATTTTAAGAGATAGAGCATTTTTAAGAAGATTTCAAAAAATTGAAGTTTTAGAAACTGATAAACCAACAACTGTAAAAATACTTATGGGAACAATTCCTAAATTAGAACATCAAGTTGGAGTTAAATTGAATTATCCGCCATATCAAATAGAAAAATTTATGGAATTTATTGTTGATATGACAGATGAATATAAAAGGGTATATGAAATATCAAGTAGATATCCAGATATTTGTTTAGCAATTGTAGCAAATGCTTTTACATTTGCCCTATATGATAATGAAAAAGTAGTAACAACTAAGCATTTTTATAAAGCGATATGTAATTGTAAAAGTGTTTATGAAGATGTATTAGTTAAAGAAATAGCAAACTTTAAAATAAAGTTTGCCGACTTAATTCGAAGTGAAAATGTTAATTTAGATGATTAGGGAATAACTATTTCCTAATCTCTTGCATTTTTATTTTTTTTTTGGTATTATTTTATTACTCATGGCGGAATTGGTGAAGTGGTTAACACGCCGGATTGTGGCTCCGGTATGCATGGGTTCGATCCCCATATTTCGCCCCATTGTAAATTTTACACATAATTTGTGTTAAAAAGTTCATAGTTTTGTTGCTATGAACTTTTTTATTTTATATATTATCTACTTTTTCGCATTTGAATATGATAAGCAAATATAAGTTGAATACGATAGGGTATTAGTCTTAAAACAAAATTACCTAATTTCATTTTTAAAGTAGGAATAATTATCATTTTGTTTTGAAACATTTTATCTATTCCATATTTTGCGACATACATAGAAGATGCTTCTTTAATACTAAACGTTCCATGCGCAACTTTATTAAATTCAGTTTTAGTTGGCCCCGGACACAATGCCGATATGTGGACATTGCTTTTACTTTGTCTTAATTCTTCATTAATTGCCATAGTAAGTTTAGTTAAATAATTTTTAGTAGCGTAATAAGTGTTAAGTCTAGGGCCCGCCATAAAGCCTGCGGAAGAACAAACATTTAAAATATAACCTTTATCTTTTTTTATAAAATCTTGTAAAAATAATTTAGTTAATATATGTGGTGCTTTAATATTGACATCAATCATTTTTAATTCTGTATCTAAATCAGTTTTTGAAAACTCTCCGAATAAACCAAACCCAGCATTATTTATTAATATATTAATATCTTCATTTTTACACATATCATATAACTTATAAACAGTATCTTCATTAGATAAATCTAACTTTATGACTTTAACATTTACTTTTAATTCTTTTTTTAACTCATTTAATAATTCAATTCTTCTTGCTACTAATACTAAATCAATATTTAATTCATTTAAGTATCTAGCCATATCTTTTCCTATGCCACTAGAGGCTCCAGTAATTAATGCTTTCATTATTTTATATCACCCTTTAATTCAAATAAGATATCTCTTAATTCCATTGCTCTTTCAAAATCCAGATTTTTCGCGGCTTCTTTCATTTCTTCTTCAACATTACTAATTAAATTCATTGTTTCTTTCTTACTTAATTTTTTCTTATCGCTCCTTTTATCTATTTGATTACTAATAACTTCCTTTATACTTTTAACTATAGTTTTTGGTGTTATTCCATGTTCTTCATTATATTTTTCTTGAATATTTCTTCTTCTTTTTGTTTCACTAATTGCTTCGTTCATGGCATCACTATAATTATCTGCATACATAATTACTTTTCCTGATGCATTTCTTGCACATCTACCTATTGTTTGAATTAAACTTCTACTACTTCTTAAGAAACCTTGTTTATCTGCATCTAATATACATATTAAAGATACTTCTGGTATATCTATACCTTCTCTTAAAAGATTTATTCCCACAACTACATCATATATACCACATCTTAAATCATGAATTATTTTAAGTCTTTCTAAAGTTTTTATTTCATTATGTAAATAAGCAACTTTAATATTTACTTCTTTTAAATAATTAGTTAATTCTTCACTCATTCTTATTGTGAGAGTAGTTATTAAAACTCTTTCATTTTTCTTAATTCTTTCATTAATTTCACTAATTATATCATCAATTTGTCCTTCAGTTTTTCTAACTTCAATAATTGGATCAAGTAGCCCAGTTGGTCTAATTATTTGTTCAACTACATTATTATTTACTTTTTCTAATTCATAATCGCCTGGAGTTGCAGAAACATATATAGCATTATTTATTTTACTTTCAAACTCTGAGAACTTAAGCGGTCTATTATCTAGTGCACTAGGCAGGCGAAATCCATATTCAACTAAAGTAGTCTTCCTCATTCTATCTCCATTATACATACCTCTTACTTGAGGTAGAGTAACATGAGATTCATCAACCACTAGTAAAAAATTTTTTGGCATAAAGTCAATTAAACAAGTTGGAGTTTCACCTTCACCTCTTAAGGCTAAGTGTCTTGCATAATTTTCAACTCCATTACAATAACCAGTTTCTTTTAACATTTCTAAGTCATAATTAACTCGTTCTCTTAATCTTTGTTCTTCAATAAATTTATTATTGTCTTGAAAATATTTAAGTCTTTCTTTTAATTCTTCTTCAATTCTTTTAATTGCTTCATCTAATTTTTCTTTACTAGTAGCAAAGTGGGTAGCAGGAGATATAACAACACTTTTTTTGCTTTCCTTTACAACTCCTGTAACAACATCGAAAGTAGTAAGACTTACTACTTTATCTTCAGAAAGTTCCACTCTAATCCCATAATCTTTAGTGTTTACTGGAATTATATCGATATTATTTCCTCTTACCCGAAAAGTCCCTCGGTGAAAATCTAAATCATTTCTCTCATATGTCATATCAATTAATTTATCAATAATTTTATTTCTTTTTATTGTATCATTTAATGATAATACCAACATATTTTTTACATATTCTTCTTTTTCACCAATACCATATATACAAGATACAGATGCCACTACTATAACATCTCTATAATTTATTAAGGCACTAGTAGCACTATGTCTTAATTCATCTATTTCATCATTAATTGAGGCATCTTTTTCAATATAAGTATCACTCGATGGAACATATGCTTCCGGTTGATAATAATCATAATAAGAAACAAAATATTCGACATGATTTTCTGGAAATAATTCTTTTAATTCACTATATAATTGTCCTGCTAAAGTTTTATTGTGGGCAAGTACTAAAGTTGGTTTATTAACATTTTTAATAACATTAGCAATTGTAAAGGTTTTACCTGTACCTGTTGCTCCTAATAAAACTTGTTCTCTAACCCCATTTTGAATTCCTTCTGTTAATTTTTTGATTGCTTCTGGTTGATCCCCATTTGGTTCATAATTTGCTACTAATTTAAACATAAAATAATCCTTTCTTTAAATAAGTTGTCCACTTAATTAATTATTATAACATTTTCTATTTTGAACTTAAAGGTCTTAAGCAAAAATACGTTTGATTTCTGCTATTTTTTATGATAATATAAACTACTATAAAAAAAGGGGGATATTTATGCAATTAAATAAAGCAGTAATACCGCATTATCGAAGTGAAATGATACCTATTGATATTTTAAAGAAAAGAGTTTCTCTAAATGAAAAATATCTAAGAGAAAAACCAACATGGTATGAAATTGAAGGAAGGTTACAATATTTTAAAATAAGAAATGATTTTCGCCTTTTTACGGAACAATTTTTTAGTATGTTTGGAAGAGAAGTTTTAGATTTAGATACCCTAGATTATAAAGTTGCCTATGTTAGAACAAAAAATCCCGTATTAAAATCAACTGAAGAAGTAACAAAATGTGGACTACTTTCCGATAATTTTCAAACAAATGAATATAATTATTATTTAGTAAGTGAATTAATGAATTATCAAATATCAGATTTTATTGCGTATGGTAGGTATACTTTAGAGAATTTATTAAAATTTTTTAAAGATTATCTAACTTATGAAGATTATAAAAAAAATGAATTATTTTTAATTAAATTATTTATCGCTGATGCGTTTACTCATCAAGAAGATAGAAATTATAATAATATTGGTTTTAAAATTCCCAAAATAAAGGGTATTCCTTATACAAAAAGATTACACCCAGAATTATTACAAGAAGAAGGGTTACAAGATGCTTATCACAAGTTAGATAATGGAAGAATAGTTTTAACAGGATTTTCTCCAACTAAAATATATGATAATGAAAGAATATTTGGAACAGATCATAAAAATGTTCATACTTATCATAAAGGACAAGTATGGTGTCCCTTATTTCCTTATAATAGTGAAACATATTTTGAAACTCAAGAAGAAGCAAAGGCTATGAGTGATATATACGATGGGCTTGATCCTAATTTGTTTGAATTGTTTTCAAATCATGAAAAAATATGCCGCCCGATATTTGAAAGGCTAGCATATGAATCAGAATATTTAAAAATATTAGAACGTTTTGAAAATGAAAATAGTCAAATTCATTTAAATAAAAAAGAAGAAGAAAGAGTTATCGGCATTATGCAAGATAAACAAAAAGTTTTAAAAAGAATCCTAAAATATTAATTAGAAAAACGATAAACATTAAAAGATGGAGTATTAAATAATCTTAAGTGATATTTTTCATTACCTATACCATTAGATATAAACATTTCTGTATTATTTAAGGTATAGTAATTATTAAGATAGGTTTTAGTACCATCTTTTTTTATTATGCCCCCATAAAAAGGTATGTTTATAACTCCTCCAAGAGAGTGGCCGCTTAATATAGTATTAATATTATAAGTAGATAGTGTAGTTAAATTATCTGGCTTATGAGTTATAACTAATGAATAGTTATAAGAAACATCGGTCGTTAATAATTCATTAATATTATCTAAATTAGTTAGACCAATAATATTAATTGGAGTATTGTCTTTATAAAATAATAATTTATTTTCATTATCTAAAAGTATAAAACCACTATTTGAAAGTATTTCTTTATATTTATCTATATAGTATTCATCATTATCTCCAATAACAGCAAATTTATAAAGACTTGCATCTATATTAGTAAGTAAAGTTTCTAAAAAGTTATAATCTTCTTCTTTATAACTTTCTTCATTTTTAAATAAATCGCCAGAAAATATAATAATATCGGGATTTTCTTCGTTAATTTTATTTAAATTATTTTCTAAAAAATCATTATTCTTTCCACTTTCATATAAAATATCTGAAAAATGGACAATTTTTAAATCTGTAAAAGATGCAGGAATATTACTGTTTGTAATGGTATATTCATGTATTTTAAAATTATAAACTTCTATGTATCTACCATATAAAAATAAAATGGTAATTAATAAAATAATACTAAAAATAATTTTTTTCATAAAACCTCGATTAGTAAAATAATGATGGCTATAGTATTATGTAGGGAATGAAATAAAATGTTTGCCCAAATATTATTGCTTTTATAATAAATGTAAGCAAGAGATGATCCCAAAGCCATATAAGGAATTATAAATAATAATTCAATTAAAGTAGTAGAGGCAAGCATATGTAATGCAGCAAATAAAAGACCAGAAAATATTACAAATAGCCATTTATTATTGAAAGTTTTACGAAAATATATTTTGGTAATTGCTTCTTCAATAATTGGGGCTACTATAACCATTGAAAAAAGTGATGAATAAAAGAATGTTTGTAATATTTCTCTGTTTAATTCTTCGTTAGTAGGAATGTCTTGGATAAATATACTAAGTAATAAATTACTTAAAAGCATAAAAGATAAGCCAATAATATAGTATTTAAAATTATCTTTAAAGATATTTTTAAAATTAGTTTTAAATTTTTTAAAATCAGGAATTATAGTTTTTCTAAATAATATTATAAAGATAAATAAGATTATTAAATCAGCACATATAGTAGAGACATTTGCAAGAAGTAGATTACTTTCATCATATATATGTTTAGAAAATGTTGAATAAACAACAATGGTTAAAAAGAAATATAAAATTATATAAAGTATGCCATAGAAAAAATTTTTGATTTTCATAAAATAAATCACCTATTTTTAATATAACATAACTTAAAAAACTATTCAATCTACTGTGAAAAATAATTAATCCTCCTTGATAATAATTAATGGCTGTGTTAAAATCATTATTAGAGAGTAGGTGTCTTAATAGTGAAAAAAATAATAACATTTTTTCTAGTAATGTTCTTATTTACTATAAATGTAAACGCGGCATCGTTATGTTCATATGAAGAACAGAATGAACTTAATAGTAAGGCTGCAAATATTAGAGTGTCATATGAGTCAGTAACGGAAGAAATTCAATTTGAAGATATGCCATCTACTAGAGATGTTTTTTATATTACTATATTAAATGTTACAGAAGAATTTTATATTTTATTAAAAAATGATATAAACAATGAAGAAGTAATATTGACTGTTGATGATATTTCAGATGGTGCAATTACTTATAAATGGGATTATGCAGAAACTGTAACAAATTTTACTATACAAGTTTATACAACTAACAAAACAAATTGTGCTGAAGAAAGATATAAAACAATTTATTTGACAACACCTAGATATAACGAATTTTATAAATATGAGATATGTCAAGAATTGCCTGATTTTTATTTATGTCAAAAATATGTTACTTTTGCACCGATTAGTCGTTCAGAATTTGCTACAAAAATAAATAATTATCAAAATGGTAACATTGATGATGATGGAGACATTAAGGAAGAAGAAAAAGATGAAACCATTATTGATAAAGCATTTAATTTTGTTGATGAATATAAATGGTATATTTTAGGAGCCATTAGTATTATTACAATTATAGGTATTACGATATATAGAATTAAGACAAAGAAACAGAGGGAATTAGGTTTATGAAAAAAGTTTTAAGTATTATTGGATTAAGTTTATTATTAAATTTTAATGTTTCAATTGTTAAAGCAGATAAATGTGAAGAATTAAAAATGTATGCAAATTCAAATTTCGACACAAGATTAAGTATTTATATGAATTATAATAGAACTAACGACACAGTTAATTATAACTTTAATATGTATACTTTAACTGAAAATTCAGCAACTTTTTCAATATATTGTCGAAATGCCGGTGTAAGTGCTGGTAAATCATATGATGGTGAAGTGTTCTATTGTGATCATAAAATATTTGATGCAACTAGTGAAAATGAAGAAGTTAGAGCTTATGATGCTGGTATAGTTCAAATTCTAAAGAATGGTTATAGTACAAGAAATCCAAATTATAATACATTAGATGGTTATCAAGGATATGTGGCAACTAATATAGCTCTTCGTGCTTATGAAATGTTATGGAAAAATTTAAATACAAATGGTAATAATAATTCTGGATTAAGTAATGCCCATAAATATTTTGTTAATTTATGGTTAGATGATCCAGAAATTCAAGATTTGTTAGTAGAATCTGTTGGTAGTGTTAGAGATAAATTTGATTATACATATTCTGTAACTTCATTTACGGATGCATCGGGAGCAAACATTACTACTCAAATAGAAAACGAAGCAAGAAGATTATTAATTCTAGGTTTAGAAGGTGCTAAATATTATCGTGAAAATGGGGCGGCTTCTTTAAAATTAAAAGGAGTTGATAATAAGCCAGAGCCAGTTACAACTGATGGTTCTGGCAATAAAACTTATAAAAAGTCTTTATTATATACTTTTGAAGCAGATAAATTTAAATCAAATGATCCGTATATTAACATTGGATTTAATTGTGCTAATTGTACTTCATATGGTGTTGATTATACAGTATATATTAATGATACTAACGTTGGAAAAAATCCCCAAAATACAAATATAGTAGATTATTTAACAGATGGTTCAGGAACAATTGAATATAAAATTGAATTTAGTGGAACATCTGCAACATATCATTGTGAGCAATTAAATTATGAACTTAATTTAAAATATTTTGATGAAACTATAAGCATTGAAGCGTATGATATGTATTCTTCTGGATGTAAATCAAATTATTCTTGTCAACATTTTTATTTACTATATGCTCAAGATGTTCCAACAGAACTTACAATTGAAGACGATACTGAACTATGCAGTCTTACTTGCGAAGAGTTAGAACAAGCATGTGATAATGGTAATGGTGACCAAGATGCTTGTGATAGAGTTCAAGAAGAATTTGGTGGCGATTGTGCAGAATGTACAACTTACGTTAATAATATGACATGTACTGAAGAAGATAGCAAAATAAATTTAACTGAAGGATACGATGTTGATACATCTGCTTGTGGAACAATTAACGAAGATAATTTAAATGTGTTACAGTGTATTATTAAACAAAGAGATCCATCAGGTAATTCATATCAGGCAACAACAGAAGGTTATATAGATAATGACTATTGTAAAATTTATTGTAAAGAAGACTATCATTTTGTTTTACCGGGAGTTAAGGCAGTTAATAGTGGAAGATATTTTTCGCTTGAAGCAAGTATAAATGGAACTAAA
>CALVZO010000035.1 GCA_944372545.1 uncultured Bacilli bacterium
TTTCATTATATTTCATATCTGTTGGCCATGTAGTATTACTTGATTCTGTATAAGTTCCATCACTTTGTTCTAACATTATAGCAAACATATTATTACTTTTTATATCTTTTAATTTCACACTATCTAAGGTTGTTGCATTTGCCGATAGACTCTTCCACATTAAAAATATACTAGATATTTCAATAACTAATAAAATAGTTATAATAGAAATTCTTAAATATTTATGATTTTTAATTATCACAACAACACCATCTCTCTTTAGTAATAATTTATTACTATTAACACATAATAAAATCACCACATCTTGATAGTAATTGTCAATTACTATATTAACCTTTTATTAGTAATTTTTTATTACAATGTAAACGAAGTGTAAAAATGAAGATTAATGCGAATAAATACGAGCCGAAAGATGTATTTTAAATAGTGCGGGAGTGGACGGGATTAACCCAAGAAGAATTAGCGAAAGAACTAGGTTATAAAAATTATCATACAGTTAAACAAATAGAAAAAGGTGTAAATAAATTTACATTTCATACTTTATTAGAAATTTTAAATAATCATGATATTGAAATAATTATTCAAAAAAATGAAAATAAAAAGCATTAGTATAATATTCCTATATAGTAATGCTTTTTTATTTGTTTACATAAAAAAAGTGTCCTAAAACACTTTCTATTTTGTACCATTTACTTGACTCATTACTTCTTCAGCAAAGTTATCATTTCTCTTTTCCATACCTTCACCAACTTCATAACGAACCATTTTTAATACTTCTCCACCATTTTTGGCTACGTAATCTTTAACAGAAACATCTCCATCTTTTATAAATGGTTGTTCTAATAAACATACTTCCTTATAGTATTTTTTAATTCTTCCTTCAACCATTTTTTCAGCAATATCTTGAGGTTTTCCTTCATTAATTGCTAATTCTTTTTGAATTTTTCTTTCATTTTCTAAAACACTTTCGGGAATATCTTCAACTTTTAAATATAATGGTTTCATTGCCGCACTTTGCATAGCAACTTCTTTGGCAATTTCACTAGTTGCTCCCTTAACTAATGTAAGAACAGCAATTTTACCACCCATATGTAAATATTCTCCAAATGCTTCATCATCGCCTTTAGTAATTATTTCAAATCTTCTTAAAGATAATTTTTCCCCAATTTTTGCAACCATTGAAATAATATAATCAGATATTTTTCCATTTTCTGTTTCAACTTCATTTGCTTCTTCTAAAGTTTTAGCATCACTTTTTAAAAGAGATGTACCAATTACTTTAATCATATTAACAAATTCTTCATTTTTAGAAACAAAATCTGTTTCTGAATTAACTTCTAAAATAACGGCTTTATTGCCTTCAACAAATATATTGGCTAAACCTTCTGCTGCAATACGAGATTCTTTCTTAGCACTTTTAGCAATGCCTTTTTCTCTTAAATAATTCATGGCTTCTTCCATATCACCATTACATTCTGCTAAAGCCTTTTTACAGTCCATCATTCCTGCTCCAGATGTTTCTCTTAAAGTTTTAACCATACTTGCAGTAATTTCCATAAACTCACTCCTTTTTATTAATTATTTTAAATTAGAAAGTAATTCTTCTTTTTTCATTGTACTATAACCTTTAATTCCTTTTTCTTTTGCAAATTTTTTTAATTCTGCTAAAGTTTTAGTACTTAAATCTTCACTTTCCTCTTTAACTTCTTCTTTTATTTCTTCTTTATATTCTTTTTTGTAATCTTTCTTATATTTTTTAAATTCTTTAGGTTTTACCTCTTCTTGAGTATCATCTTTTTTTGCCTTATTAAATTCTTCTGTCTTAATAAGTTCTTCCATTCTTACTTCTTCTTTAGAAGCACCTTTTTTATCTTCTTCACTAATATAATCTACTAATTCTAATCCATTTGCTTCACAAATAGCATTATTTAATACCCCAACCATAACTTTGATAGAACGTACTGCATCATCATTACCTGGAATTACAAAATCTACATCATCTGGATCTCCATTAGTATCAATAATACCAAATACAGGTATTTTTAATTTTCTTGCTTCTTTAACTGCATTAAATTCTTTTTTAGGATCCACTACTATTAATGCTTGTGGTAATTTATCCATATCTCTAATTCCTGATAATACTTTATTTAGTTTATCATATTCTTTCTTAAGTCCAATAACTTCTTTTTTAGGTAGAACTTCAAACTTACCATCACGTTCCATATTTTCAATTTCTTCTAAACGTTTAACTCTTTTTCTAATTGTTCTAAAGTTAGTAAGTGTTCCTCCTAACCATCTTTCAGTTACATAGTAAGATTTACTTCTATTTGCTTCCTCTTTGCAAACATCTTGTGCTTGTTTCTTAGTTCCAACAAATAAGAATTTTCCTCCATTACTAGCAATTGTCTTAATTTCATTATATGAAACCTCTAACAATTCTTGTGTTTTTTGCAAGTCAATAATATATATATCTTCTCTTGCTGTAAAGATATACTCTTTCATTTTTGGATTCCATCTTTTAGTTTGATGACCAAAATGAACTCCTGCTTCTAATAAATAACTCATAGAAACTACGGCCATAAAATCTTCACTCTCCTTCGTTCTTTCTTCTTAGTTTTTTTTATCATACGTTTACCACTTAATAAATAAGCACTCGGCTCGTACTAAAAACTAATGTTTATTTGCTTTTAAAGCCAAAATTATTTTATCAAATATATCTCTAATTGACAAGATAATTCTTACATGTTTTTAAAATTATAAATTCTATTTAATTTTATGTGAAAAATTGCAAATATCGTTTGCATTTAAAACATATGTTTGCTATAATTTGATTTAGGGAATACTAGTTAAGTGCTTGCCTACTTTCAATAGAAAGGGGGCTTGATATTTATGAAGAAAAAAGATTTATTCATCACATTTCTAATATTAATTATCATTTTATACATAGTATCTTTAATGATACTATGTATAAAAAAATAGTACTCAATCTAACGCATTAGATTAAGTACAAATCATATTTTTATGGTGAGTACTCAACATGCAAAATTAAGTATTCCCTTTTTTTATTATATGCCAAATTCTCTTGACATATTAATAATAACATAACTATTCTTCTTTTTCAATAGATATACTAAATAAACAACCACAATAATGTTGCCGATATAAATCATATTTATGAGATAATTCTATACTTTTTTTATAACCATCTTTTTTCTTAAAATCACTATATAACCATTTTATTTGATATTTATTACTTAAAGATTCACCAATATTATTAATAACTTCGGCATTTTTATAAGGACTAACTGTTAATGTAGTACCAAAATATTCAAAATTATTTTCTAAAGCAATACTTCCTACTTTATCTAGTCTTAATAAAAAACATTTATGGCATCTTTTACCGCCTTCTAAACACTCTTCATACCCCTTAATAAATTCTCTATAAGATAAATTATCATAATCTATATCAATTAATGGTATATTTAATATTTTTAATAATTTAATTTGTTCTTCTTTTCTTTTTTCATATTCTTTAATTGGTTCAATATTGGGATTATAATAAATTACACTTATATCAAAATAATCTTTTAAATAAGTTAAAACATAAGATGAACATGGTCCACAACAACTATGTAATAATAATTTAGGTTTATAATCTAAATTATCTATTAATTCACTTAATACTTTATCATAATTAACTTTCATTATTATCATTTTCCCCCACTATAGATACTTCTTCACAATTATTAAAATGATTATTACTACTATTACTATCTAAATATAAACAACCCTTTACATCGCCATTTTTATTAACTATTACTTCATATATTTCTAAATAATTATTTAATTTTTCTAAATTAATAGTATTAACATAAACTTTATTACCATCATTCATACGTAATAAAAATCTCTTATCATCTACTACTTTCCCATTAATCGTACTAACACTATATTCAATTTCACTAACTAATGCTAAAACTTCTTTATTTATATTATTTAACTTAGTTATTAATTCTTCATAAATACTATCGGGTACATAATTAATTAAAGTTGGTACTCCTAAATAATTTTTATTATAATCTATAAGTTTACCACTAGATAGAACTATTTTTTTATTATTCCAATTATAAAATAATATTTTATCTTCAGTAACACTTATATTAAGAGTTCCAAAATAATTTTTTTTAACACTTGCCTTACTTATTAAATCTAACTCTAATAATTTATTAGTAACACTTTTTTTATTTAATTTAAAAATTGATGTATCATCTAAATCTAAATAATCAATTAAATAATTATCTTTTAAATAAAAATTCCCTTCAATATTAATGTTTTTTATTGGTCTTGTATAAATATAATAAAAAAAGGAAACAAGCAAATAGAAAAAGAGAATTATGATTAATAATCCTTTAAATCTAATTTTTTTCTTCTTATTTTTATTATCTCCTTGCATACCCTCACCAGTCTATTACTATTTGTTCTAATTCTAATTCAACCTCAAATTTATTATACACTTCTTTTTGTATATGAGCAATTAAAGTTCTTATATCAATACTTGTTGCCATACCCTTATTAATTATAAAATTAGCATGTTTTTCTGATACTTCAGCATCATTAACAGAATACCCCTTTAAGCCCGCCATTTCAATTAATCTTCCGGCATAATCATTTTCTGGATTTTTAAAAACACTGCCAGCATTTTTATATTCAAAAGGTTGACTCTTTTGCCTTTTTAATCTATTTTCTTTGACAATATTTAACATTTCTTCTTTATTATTTTCTTCTAATTTAAAAGAAGCACCTACTATTATATCATTATTTCTTTTAAATTCTGTATCACGATAACTATATAAAATATCTTTTTTCTCTAAACTTATTAATTTATTATCTCTAATAACTAAAATATTTACTAAATAATCATATATACATACATCTTTTACCCCAGCATTACCATATAAAGCCCCGCCTAGGGTACCAGGAATACCACATAAACTTTCTAAACCACCTAAATTATTATTAATAAGCATCATAATAAAACTAGATAATACTACTCCAGCATCAGCATAAGCAATATTCCCATCTATTTTAATTTCATTTAATAATTCTAAACTAATTATAACCCCATCAGATTTCGTATCAGGAAGTATTACATTTGATCCTTTTCCTAAAATATAATATTTAATATTTTCATTTTTTAAATATTTTATTAATTTAACTAAATTATCGATACTATTTACTTTAATTAAATATTTAGAACTAGTATGTATTCCATAAGTATTATAATTAGTTAAATCAGCATCTTTAATAAATATTCCATACTTATCCATTTTTTACTAACTCCTTAATTTCTTTATAAATTAATTGACTACTACTTTCTTTATTTTGTTTAATTAAATTTTCTTGCATTAATTTATATTCTAAATTATCTTTATCTAATAATTCTTTTACTTTTTCATATAAAAGAGTACCATCTAATTCTTTTTCTTCTTCCATTAAGGCTAGTTTATTATCACTTATTTCTTTGGCATTATAATATTGATGGTTATTAGCAACATAAGGACTAGGTATTAAAATAGATGGAACTTTTGCCGCCATTATCTCAGAAATTGTCCCTGCTCCTGCTCTACTTATAATTAAATCTGTATTTTTAAATAAAGATGCTAAATTATTTAAATATGGTAATACCTTAACATTACTTGAATAATTACTATCACTAATAAATTCTTCGTAATTAGCATCTCCTGTAATCATTAAAACTTCAAAATCATCACTCTTAACACATTTCAAAAAATCTTTTAATTTTTGATTTAAAGAAGAACTACCTAAAGAACCTGATGTAATTAAAACTAATTTTTTATTTTTACTAAGTCCTAAAGTAGTTTTACTCATTACTTTTAAATTATTTACATTATCACCACTTGGATTACCTGTATAAACACATTTTGATTTATCAGAAAAATATTTAATACTTTCTTTAAATGAAACAAATACTTTATCTACTCCCCTACTTAAGAATTTATTAGTTTTTCCGGGAATGCTATTTTGTTCATGAATTACACATTTAATTTTACATTTTTTTGCTGCCATTAAAACGGGCATTGTAACATAACCACCAACCCCAATTATAATATCTGGCTTAAATTCTTTAATAATATCTATACATTTATAATAAGATTTAATTAAATAACCAATATTTAAAAAGTTTCTTTTCATATCAGTCTTACTAAATCCATATATTTTAAGACTTTGATAAGGTATATTTAATTCTGGAACTATTTTGTTTTCCATTCTATTGTGGGTACCAATATATAAAACTTCAAGATAACTTTCTTGTTTTTTTAATTCATTTATTATTGCTAAGGCAGGATATATATGCCCACCAGTACCACCGGCTGAAATAATTACTTTCATGTTCATCACCTACTTAAATTATACAATAAGATTTAAAAAAATAGTAGATTATTTCTTTCGTTTACATAGTTTTATAAAAAGTAATAGCCAAAAATTAAATATATCTTAAATAAATAAAATATCTTGCTTAAATCTTACTTAAATCTTGCTTAATTTTTAGTATCTATCTTTTCTAAATCTTTAATACTTTGGAAGTAATGTAATTCTACATTACTCGGTTTTAAAGCAATTCTCTTTTTATATTTATCATATTCTTTTTTTGCATGATTTAATGCTTATTCATGACTAACTTTTCCAACCCCTTTTAATATATCTTTTCTATTCATAGTTAGAAAATAATTTAATTCTTTAATCCAATCTTGCATAGTCATTGTATTTTGTTCCATTGCTTGTAATTCGGCATAATCTAAATACATTGAAACAATTCTATTTAAAATATCTAATTCTTTATCAGTTGAGCAATATAAAAGAATCCTTAATTTATATCATGGCTATAATTATATATTAAGAGAAAAAAATATCAATAAAGAAACTTTAAAAAAATTATATAGTATTTTATCTAAAGATTTACTATGTGAAAGAGATAAATCTTTAATGGGAGAATATTATCGTACTAATAAAGTTTATATATTATTTAATGGTAATTTAAGTACTGAGCCTGATGAAGGATTATCTTATCAAGAAATAGATAGATTTATGGAAAGTTATTTTGCATTTCTTAATAATAATATGTATAGTGAAAATATGACTACAGAATATATTAAAAATCAAATACTTCATTTTTACTTTGTCTATATTCACCCTTATTTTGATGTTAACGGAAGAACTTCAAGAACACTTTCGATGTGGTATTTATTAAATAAGAAGTGTTACCCATACATTATTTTTAATCGGGGCATTACTTTTAAAGGCAGTTTATATGACAGATGCATAATAGATTTCAAAAAATATCATGATATTTCTTATTTTTTAGAATTTATGTTACAGACTGTTAAAATAGAATTAGAAAAAGAATATATTATCGATAGTATTGAAAAAGTAAATAATAAAAAATTTAATGCTTTAGAATTTCAAACTTTATTATATATGTTATCAATAAATGGGCTTATAACTGTAAAAGACTTTGCCAATAATTATAATCGTTTTAATGCAAAGAAAAATACTAAATATATTTATGAAAATATGTTAGATCCTTTAATACAAGAAAATATACTAAAAGTAGTTAGAACTACTAATAGTAATATGTTTTTAGACTACCCTAATGAAATATTAGAAATTAATCCAAATATACTTTTATATGATAAAAATAAAATTAAAGGATTAGTTAGATATAAATAATTAATTATCTACTATATAAAAGATATTTTTACTCTTAAAAGTTTTAAATAAACCATAAGAAAATATTTCTAAATTAGAATAATTATTTAGAATATTTTCTTTTAGTAAACTATTTAAAATAGCAATAAAATCTAATTTTAAATCATCTTTAGTAGTATTTAAAACATAATTTAGTACTCCAACTTTATAAGTTTTATTTTCTTTATTTAATTTATTAATAATTTTATTAGAAAAACTCATAACATATATATTTTTATCTTTGTATTTACTTAATAACTTCATAAACTTATCATAGTAATTATCTATATCTTTTATTTCAATTAAAAATATTTTCTTACTTTTTATCTTTAAAATACTTTCTAGTTTAGGAACATATTTAGGAAGTTCTTTGTAATATGTATTCTTTATTAATTTATTATTATAAAATCCATCATGAAATAAAATAAATTCTTTATCTTTTGTAATTCTTATATCAAATTCTACACCAATATATTTATCACTATTTAAAGCATTAATTATACTTTCATAACTATTTTCTTTAACTATATTATTATGAATACCTCGGTGGCTTATTAATTTATACAAAAAAATCACCTAGTAAATAATACTAAATGACTTTTCTTTTTATATCTAAAGATTTATTAAATTCATTTAATAAGTTATTATCACATATTAAATCTCTATTTACTTCAAAGTGAAGATTACTATTTATATCCATTGGATTAGATGTTACCACTATACCTTCATAATGACTAATAAGCCGATAAAAAGTTCTTAAAAATTTATCTGTTATATTACTTTGAATTAAATTTTGTTTACTTACTAATTCCTTATATTTTTCGATATCTATATAATTGTTATTTAGTCTTTTTTCATTACTTATACTTTTTGCATTCCATCTTGGTAATAGAATACTAGAAATAACATAATCATGATAATTATAATTATTTAAATAATTTATTAAAATATTAGCACTTATTAAAAATGATGGCGTAATATCTTTTAAGTCTATATCACTTAAAGTGGAATTAACTTTATAAAATAAACGATTTAATTTTTTTGATAATTTATTTTCTTCCAATATTTCCCTTTGTATTGCATAAACATAAACTGAATTATTGTATAGACCAAATTTTATTTTAGGTAATTGATAAAAATCTAGGCCATCAGTTATAAAAAATTCCATCAAATATGGTGTTTCATTATATATTTCATCTTTACTTATTTTAATATTTAAATCATAATCTAAAAAATTTGTATTTAATTCTTCATTTATATCTAAATTAAAAAAGGCAATTCTTCTTTTTAAAAACTCAATAGGATTTTGAAAATCTTCAAAACAGGCATTACTAAATAAAAGCGATATTATTACTTTTTCAATACTTTCATTGGAGTTATCTTCTATTTCTTTTAAATATTTACTATCTTGATAAAAATTTTTTGCACTATTTACATAATTAATTAATAATTCATTAAAT
Organism: uncultured Bacilli bacterium; assembly: GCA_944372545.1. Taxonomy (GTDB): domain Bacteria; phylum Bacillota_I; class Bacilli_A; order RF39; family UBA660; genus SIG200. The sequence continues at coordinate 9,228 of CALVZO010000035.1, forward strand.
AACTTTTTGTTTTTAATTTCTAAAACTGGTGTTATAACTCCTTCATATTTCATATTACCTTTAATATATAAATTATCTTCATATATATGAGTAGCAAATAAAATATTATAATTAAAAAAACTTTTAATTACTCCATCTTTGGCTTCCATAATTATTTCTTTATAAAAGATATCTAATATATTCATTTTTTCCACCTTTTTCTTCTAAATATAATCGCATAAATAATAACTATAATTAAAAACATACTTATTGATAATATTTGAATTTTATATAAAGAAGTGACATCTTCATTTTTAACTTCTAAACTCGCTAAATAATTATCTATACCACTTACTTCTTCAATATTTTCTTTATAAACATAAAATGTATAAGTAGATACTTCTTCATTATTATAAACATCTATATAAACTAAGTTTTCTTCCTTATCTAAATAATTATCTCTAATATCTATATAAGTATTATCAGCTAGTGAATAAGTAAACTCTAAAGAATTTATATTATTATCTACAGTTACTGTATATAAATATGTATATTTATCAAATTCTAATTCTAAATTACCATTTATTATTTTTAAATCTTCAATCATAATATCACTATAATTAGTTTAATAATTAATTATTATTTTATACTAATTTTAGTAATATTTCGTTCATAATATATAATTTATCAGGATTTATTTTAACATATCCATCTTTATATATTAAATCTCCATTTTTTATTAATGGCTTAATTGGAAATTTATCTTGCATATTAACACCATATTTATTATAAAATTCTAGTAAATTAATTCCTTTTGTTTTTCTAAGTCCAAGCATTACTTCATATTCCATCATTTCATTTTTACTTAATAACATTTCTTTATTTTTAAAATCTTTATTTAAATATTTAGTGAGACTTTTTGTATTGTCATAACGAATACCATCAATAAAACCAGAAGCGCCACACCCAAAACCATAATATTCTTCATTATTCCAATAAACTAAATTATGTTTAGACTCATATTCTTCTTTAGAAAAATTACTAATTTCATAATGATTATAACCTTTTTTCTTTAAATATTTACAAATATATGTATACATTTCATAATCTAAATCTTCCTCTATTTTATTTGCTTTAATATATTTTAAATAAGTATTATCTTCGATCATAAGACTATAAGTACTTATATGTTCTGGATTTAAACTAAGGAGTAATTTTAAATCTTTTTTTAATGTACTTTTTAATTCATTAGGTATAGCGTATATTAAATCTAAATTAATATTATTAAATTCATAACTTCTTATTAATTTTATTTTTTCTTGTGCATCTTTATAATCATTACATCTTTTCATAAACTCTAAATTTTCTTTATTAAATGATTCAATACCAATACTTAATCTATTTACTTGATATTTTTTTAATAAAAGAAGTAACTCTTCATTAATATCTTCAATGTTACATTCAAAAGTAAATTCTTCTAAATTATCTTTTTTAAATAAATTAGTTAGTAATAAAACATACTCAATTTCTTTTAGGGAAAGAGCACTTGGCGTACCTCCCCCAATATAGATGGTTTTAATAACTTCCCCCATATAGCGATCTTTTATTTCTTCTTTTAATACTTTTAAATATTTAACTATCCAGTCTTGATGATATAAAACTTTACAAAAATCACAATAAGAACAAATTCTTTTACAAAAAGGAATATGAATATATACACTTTTAGCCATTATTCTTCCTACCTACATTTAAAACTTCATTATTTGTAATCATAATTATTAAATTTTGTAATTCCCCTTTATCTTTTTTCTTTAAAGCATTTAATAAATCTCTATAATAATTTAAGAAAAATGCTCTACCTATATCATCATTTTCTTTACTATATAAAATATTATTTAATATTTCTGCATATTTAGGATTATATTTAATTAAATTATTAATCAAATCTTCTTCATTAATATTAAATAATTCTCCTAAAGTATTTAGACTTAAATTGAAATGCATTGTGGCATGGGCTAAAAATTTATATTGAGAAGCAATATCTGGGTAAACTAAATCAAGGCGAAGGCGGGTTGAACCTTGAAATTTCCCATCTTCATTTTTAATATAAACATGATTTAAAAGTGTTGTTTGGCCTCCCAAGGCTTTGCCTTTTTTTAAATTTTCTTGTCTTCTTCTTTTTACTTCTTCATAAATTTTTTTGCCCTCATCACCAAAAATACTAATAAAATTGGCTTTATTAGAAAGTCGCCTTCCTACAGTTGAAGAAGAAATACCTGTTATATTAGAAAGACTAATATCTGATGCATTAGTTTCTAAAAATAATTTTAATAAAAGTTTAGTTTCTTCAATAATCTTTTCTTCTTGTTCTATACTTCTCACTATTCATCACTTCCTAAAATACTTAAGAATGCTTCGCTTGGCACTTCAACTTTCCCAACCATCTTCATTCTTTTCTTTCCTTCTTTTTGGGCTTCAAGTAACTTTCTTTTTCTTGATATATCGCCACCGTAGCATTTGGCTAAAACATTTTTCCGCATCGCACTTATGTTTTCTCTTGCGATGACTTTGCCGAGAACTGCGGCTTGAATACTTACTTGAAACATTTGTCTTGGAATAAGTTTTCTTAATTTTTCTGTTATACTTCTTCCTCTTTCATAAGCAAAATCTTTATGAATAATCATTGATAAGGCATCAACTTTTTCGCCATTTAATAATATGTCCATTTTTACTAACTTACTTTCTTTATAACCAATTAAATCATAATCAAAAGAGGCATATCCATTAGTTCGACTTTTAAGTTTATCATAAAAATCATATACTATTTCTGATAAAGGTAATTCATAATGTATATTAACTCTCGTATCATTAATATATTCCATACTTTTATAAATACCTCTTTTATTTTGACATAATTCCATAATACTACCTATATATGTAGATGGGGCAATGATATTGGTATAGATAAATGGCTCTTTAATATAGGCTATTTTTTCTTTTTTCGGCATTTTATTTGGGCTATCTACTATTTCTTTAGTGCCATCAGTAAGATAGGCTTCATATAAAACATTAGGACTTGTTACAACAATATCTAAATTAAATTCTCTTTCTAATCTTGTTGTAATTATTTCTGAGTGTAGTAACCCTAAAAAACCGGTGTGAAAACCAAAACCTAAAGCATCTGATGTAACTGGTTCAAAAACTAGTGATGCATCATTTAATTTTAATTTGTTTAGGGCATCTTTTAAAGCCTCATATTTATTAGCCTCAATTGGGTAAATTCCCGAATACACCATTGGTTTCATTGGTTTATAACCATCTAAGGCTTCAGTTGCCGGATTCTTTTCTAAAGTTATCGTATCTCCGACATGGACACTAGAAATGTCTTTAATAGCCCCCACTAAAAAGCCAACTTCACCACTAGAAAGTGTACTAACTAACTCCTCTTTTGGACATTTTACCCCTAGTTCTGTAACTTCAAAAGTTTTACCGGTTGCCATCATTTTAATTTTATCTTTTAATTTTATTTTACCATCAACAACTTTAATTAATAAAACTACACCTTTATAACTATCAAAATAAGAATCATATATTAATGCTCTTGTTTTTTTAAAATCATTATCTTTTGGCGCAGGTATTTTTTCAATAACTCGGTTTAGTAACTCTTCTACTCCTTCCCCAGTTTTCCCACTACATAAAATAATTTCTTCTTCCTTAAAACCTAATACATCATGTAATTCTTTTGTAACCTTAGGAATATCAGCATTAGGTAAATCAATTTTATTAATAACCGGTATAATTGTTAAATCACTTGCCATTGCTAAATATAAATTAGCAAGAGTTTGGGCTTCAATTCCTTGGGCGGCATCAACAACTAAAATAGCCCCTTCACAAGCCGCAAGACTTCTACTTACTTCATAAGAAAAATCGACATGTCCTGGCGTGTCTATTAAATTTAAAATATATTCTTCGTTATTATAATTGTATTTTAATTTAACGGTATTTAACTTAATAGTTATTCCTCGTTCTCTTTCAATATCCATACTATCTAATAGTTGATTTTTCATTTCTCTTTTAGAAACTGCTCCGGTTAATTCTAAAATCCGATCAGCAAGTGTACTTTTACCGTGATCGATATGAGCAATTATTGAGAAATTTCTTATGTTTTCTTTTTGCATATTAAACACCACCACAATAATACCATAAAATATGCACTTTTTAAAGTTAGATATTATGATTTAAAATGCTAAGACTTGCCTAATTAAAAGTAATAAGTTTTAAAAATTTACGCTATTTGACACTTTTTTGACAATAAAGGAAAATTATGGTATAATTTAGTTGTCTAAAGGGGGATATTATGAGATATAGTTTAGTGGTAAGTAACGATGAGGGAAAAAGTATTGACATAAGTAATTATGGAAATACTTTAGGTTATGAACTTGATGAAAACAAATTACAAGATATATGTGAATTTACTAGTTCTTTTGAAAGTGAAGAAGCCTTAATGGAAATATTAATTTATTCTGGCTTAATTGACCCTGCCTTTGTAAGCGGAACATTTAATATTAAATTTTACAAAAACAAACAAAATGATGCATATATTTTACCTTATGGAGTACCTTATAAAGAAGATAGATATTTCTTTGATTTAGAAAATTTAAAGAATTATTATTATCGTAATTTAAAAGATTCAACATTTTTTAATTTATTTTTAAATAAATTTTATAATCTTTTAAAAGATAAAGAAGCGTTCTCTTATTTATTAAATAACATTAAAGAAAGTTTTAAAGAATTTCCAAAAAAAGGATACGTTCCAAATGAAACTTATGAAGATTTAGAAATGTTTCTAAATAAGTACGCAATTAGTAAAAATAAAAATGGAAAATATCAAATTAATTTTCGGAAATTAACTGATTTAGCCATGTTTGCGAGTCAATATGAAAAAAAGTACAAAAGAGAAACAAAAAGAAATGTTTTTCAAGATAAGTTTTATAGACAAAACATAATTAATGAAATAGGTCATTTTGATACTTTACTTAAAGAAAGTGGTATAACTAAAGAAGAGGCTGATGCTTACATTAATGCTATATACAAATTAGAACAAGAATTAGAATTATTAAATGGAACAAATGGATTAGTTTTAAGAAGGAGTCTTGAAGATGGAATTACCGAAAATTAAAATATTAGATGAATTTGACAAAACATTAAGAAAAGTTAGTAAGGAAGTAAAATTCCCTTTAAGTAAAGAAGATAAGAAATTAATTCAAGATATTATTGATTATTTAACTATGAGTCAAATTGAAGAATATTATGAAAAATATAATTTAAGACCAGGTATGGGACTAGCCTTTATTCAACTAGGTATACCTAAAAATATATTTGTTATTGTCGAAGAAATAGATGATGAAGAATTTAAAAACTATGTTATTATTAATCCGAAAATTATTAGTCATAGTGAAGAATTAATTTATGTTGGTGAAGGAGAAGGTTGCTTAAGTATTAACCGAGATGTTGAAGGAATAGTACCAAGATATGCGAGAATGACTATTGAATATCAAGATATTTCGGGAAAGAAACAAACTATTAGAGTAAGAGAAGATATATCTGTAGCATTTCAACATGAAATAGATCATTTACATGGAATATTATTTATAGATAAGATTGACAAAAAAGATCCTTTTAAAAATAAAGATAAAATGCGAGAAATTTAAACAATATAAGCCTTAACAACTTATATTTTTTTAAATATTTTCTAATTTAACCCCAACTATTTTACTAACTCCTGCTTCTTGCATAGTAATACCATATAAAACATCAGCATATTCCATCATTCTTTTTTTATGGGTAATTAAAATATATTGATTATCATTTTTTCTTTTATCTAAGTATTCGCCAAATAAATCGACATTTACTTCATCTAATGCGGCTTCAACTTCATCTAAAACAATAAATGGCACAGTAGTTACATTAAGTATTGCAAAAAGTAAACATATCGCCGTTAAAGATTTTTCTCCCCCTGATAAACTTTGCGTATTATGGATTTTCTTTCCAGGTGGTTCAATTATTAAATCAATTCCCGTATTTAAATAATCTTCCGGATTAGTTAAAGTAAGTTTCCCTACTCCTCCTTGAAACATTATTTTAAATACTTTACTAAATTCTTCACTAACTTTTATAAAAGTATTTTTAAATTTCTCTATCATAATTTGGTCCATTTCTGCAATTATTTCTAATAAATTATGACTTGATACTTCTAAATCTTCTCTTTGATTTAATAAAAATTCATACCGAGTATTTAATCTTTCATATTCTTTAATACTACCTGTATTAACTTCTCCAAGTGACTTAATATTTTTCTTTAATTCATTAACAATTCCTTTAGTACTTAATAAATCAATTTCAATATCATAATTTTCTTTCGCATATTCATAAGTCATATTATAGTCTTCATTTAAACTTAATAATAAATTATCTAATTTACCATTTAATTTTCCAATATTTAAACTAACATTATTAAGTTCACTAGATACTACTTTATAACTAGCGTTATTTTTATTAACTTTATCTTCTAATTCACTTAACTTATTATTTAAATCATCTTTCTTTAATTTTAAATTATTACTATTTAATTCATACTTCTCTTTTTCAATAGTTAAAGTATTTACTTTATTTAATAAATCCTCTAATGTTTTATCTAAACTATTACTACTTAAATTAGTTAAAGATGCATAATCATTTTTAACTATTTGTAATTTTTCTTCTTCTTCTTTATAAATATTTAATTTACTCGTTTTTATACTAGATATATTAGTGATATCATTATTTATTTTAATTAAAGTATTATTAGTAATTTCTATTTCTTTATTTATACTTAATAATTCACTATTTATATTATCTATTTTTTTAATTACATCTTCTAAATTATTTTTATATATTTCTAATTCTTTCTTTAAATTAATTAAATTATTATTTTTAAGTGTTCCTCCACTTATTGAACCACCGGCATATATAATACTTCCGTCTAGTGATACTACTCGGTATTTATATTCAAGTATTTTCGCAATTAAATTCATAGAGTCAATATTTTTAGTTACGATAACATTGCCTAATTGATTTTCAATAATATTTTGATATTTACTATCATATATTACTAAATCAGAAAGTATGCCAACATAGCCATTAACTTCTTTAATTCTTTCTTCTATACTTTTATCTAATTTTCTTGGTTTTATAATATTAAGTGGTAAAAAAGTTGCTCTTCCTAAATTCTTTTCTTTTAAATAATTAATGGCATCTTTGGCAACCATTTCATTATCTACTACTAAGAAATTTTGACTACTTGCTAAAATAACATCAGTGCATAATAAATACTCATCACTAACACTTATTAAATTACCTAATGTATCATGAATACCTATAAGTCTTGGATTATTTAAAATGTTTTTAACACTTAATGGTAATTTTTCATTATTTAAAATATTACTTTCTAAAATATCTATTTTATTTTCATAATTAAATTTATCTTTTAATAAACTATTTAAATTATCATTTAATATATTTTTTTTAGCATTTATTTCTAAATAATCTTTTTGATATTTATCTTTTTCTTCTTGTTTTTTTCTATAATCTTCATTTAAATTATCTATATTTTGATTAATAAGTTCAATATTTTTAATTAATCTTAATTCTTCTTCTTTTAAATTAATTAAATTATTTTTTATTTTATCTTCACTATATTCATATTGTAATCTTTCTTTAGTAATTCTTTTTTCAGAATTTAAAAGTGATATTTCTTCAGTTAAACTAAGTAATTTTTTATTATTAATACTTAATTCATCATCAATTTTTAAAATTTCTAATTTTAATTTATCTACTTCATCATTATTAGTAATTTTTTGCATTGTTTCTAATTTTTCTTTTAAATCAGCCTCTTTTGCTTGTAAATCTTTATATTCCCTATTTATATCAGTAATCTCTCTTGTAATAAGTGATACTTCCTTAGTTTTTAATTCACTCATTAAATCTAAATATTTCTTTGCAACTTCGGCTTGTTCTTTTAAAGGTATGACCGTACTTTCTAATTCATTAATTACTAAATTAATTGAATTTAAATTATCTTTAGTTTTATCTAATTTTTTTAGTGATTCTTCTTTTCTTTTTTTGTATTTTAAAACTCCGGCCGCACTTTCTATAATTACTCTTCTATCTAAACTTCTTGCGTTAACTAAATCAGTTACTGTTCCTTGAGATATAATATTAAATGAATCTAATCCCGAATTAGAATCTAAAAATAATTCATTAATATCTTTAAGTCTTACTCTTGTATTATTGATAAAATATTCACTTTCTCCACTTTTATATATACTTCTTTTTATTTCCAGTTCACTAAATTCACTATTTAAATATTTATCGGTATTATCAAAAGTTAGAGTTACAGATGCTTTATTTGCTTCCTTTCTGCTTTCAGAGCCACTAAAAATAACATCACTCATAACTCCCCCACGAAGAGTTTTAACTGATTGTTCTCCTAAAACCCATTTAATGGCATCAACTATGTTACTTTTACCGCTTCCATTAGGACCAACTATTGCAGTAATTCCTTTATTTAATTCAAAGATGGTTTTATCGTCAAAAGATTTAAACCCATCTAACTTAATACTTTTTAAATACATACCTCACCTACTTAGCGCTTTTTTTATAAGCATCGAACGCAGCATTTTGTTCGGCTTGTTTTTTGCTTCTACCAGAGCCTTTTCCATAAATAATGCCATCGATTTTTACAACAACTTCAAAAGTTTTATTATGGGCTTCTCCATATTCATTTACTAATTCATACTCTAAAGATTTTCTATCTGTTTGAACATATTCTTGTAACATTGTTTTATAATCACCAAAAAACATAAAATCTTTTTTAATATAAGGAATAACTATTTCATTAATGTATTCTTTTGCTTGATTAATACCATAAGTTAAATATATTGCCCCTAAAACACTTTCAAAAACATCGGCAGCAATGGCATCATTAACATTTTCTTTTTGACCATGACCCATTTTAATATATTCCACTAAACCAATATCTTTGGAATAATGAGCAAGGGCTTTTTCACAAACAAAAGATGCCCTTTTTTTAGTCATAACGCCTTCTTTATCACTAGTATTTTTATAAAAATACTCACTCGTAATAAGTTCTAAAACAGCATCTCCTAAAAATTCTAACCTTTCATAATTTTTCTTATCTTTGTGCTCATTTGAATAACTACTATGAGTTAAGGCTTCTTCAAGTAAATCTTTATTTATTCCTTTGATTATTTTTCTATCTATAAACTTCATATAATCACCATATTTTAGATTATACCACAATTTTTTGCTATTTCCTATCAAAGAAAAAGATATTCTCAAAAAAGAACATCTTAATTTTAGGAAGAAGAAGTATGTATGAAACATACTCTTGTCTATTTTAACGTCTTCGTTGACGATTTATTTCGCTTATAGTCTGTTAATTTATTATGAACGGATCGCTTGATGTTCCTGTTCCACTTA
>CALVZO010000036.1 GCA_944372545.1 uncultured Bacilli bacterium
TTTCATTATATTTCATATCTGTTGGCCATGTAGTATTACTTGATTCTGTATAAGTTCCATCACTTTGTTCTAACATTATAGCAAACATATTATTACTTTTTATATCTTTTAATTTCACACTATCTAAAGTTGTTTCTCTTGCCGATAAACTCTTCCACATTAAAAATACACTGCATATTTCTATTAAACATAAACATACTATTAATGATACTTTAAGATTATAATTCATACTCCACCTCATTTAGAATACAATTGCTATCATTTGTATACATACATTATATAGCATGTTGAATACAAATGCAAGTATAAAACGAATACAATTGATACTAAAATGATAGCAAGGAAGGAAGCGAGATATGAATAATGTTATAATTACTTTAAGAACTAATGAAGAGGTAAAAAAAGAATTAGACATGATAGCATTAGAAGAAAATAGAAGTTTGAACAATTTAATTATTACAATATTATTAAAGTATTTAGAGGAAAGAAAAAAGAATAACAAAGAAAAATAGTACAATAAAATGTTGTACTATTTTTCACATTGTTCACAAATATTTTGATTATTTTTATTAACTATTAAATTACCACAATTTTTACATATATCTCCGGTAGGTTTATACCAAGTTGCATAATCACATTTAGGGTAATTTGAACAACCATAAAATATTTTTCCTTTTTTCGTTTTTCTTTCAATAATATTACCATGACATTTTGGACACTCTGCTACTACATTAGTAGTAGTTTTCTTTTCATCTTTTTTAATATATTTACATGTTGGGTAATTAGAACAAGCAACAAATTCTCCATATTTACCTTTTCTAATTACTAAGTCACTACCACAATTAGGACAAACTTCTCCAGTTTTTTCAGGAGTCTTCTTTTCCATATTTTTAAGAGCATCTTCCATTATTGGAGCAAATTTATCATAAAATTCATGTAATACTTTAATATTATCTAATTTATTATCAGCAATATCATCTAAATCTTGTTCCATATGAGCAGTATATTTTACATTTATAATATCACTAAAGTATTCTTGTAATTTATCGGTTGTTTCCATACCAATTTTAGTTGGTACAAACTTTTTATCTTCTACTACTACATAATCATGATCTTTTAAAGTAGAAATAATTGTTGCATATGTACTAGGTCTTCCAATACCTAAACTTTCTAATTCTTTAATTAAACTACTTTCAGTATATCTACTAGCAGGTTTTGTAAAGTGTTGATATTTATTAATGGAATCTGCTACTATTACATTACTTTGATAATCTTTAAAGTTAGGTAATATTTTATCTTCACTATCTTCATATTCTTTATATACTTTTAAATAACCATCAAATTTTAAAACACTACCTGTTGTCTTAAATAAATATTCATTATTTTCTAAAATAACTGTTGTTGCAAGTACTTTAGCATTAGCCATAATAGATGCTAAGGCTCTTATATATATAAGTTTATATAGTTTATATTCATCTGGTGTTAAAAAAGATTTAACACTTTCTGGTGTTCTATAAATACTTGTTGGTCTAATACCTTCATGAGCATCTTGCATATTAGCATTTTTCTTTCCCATTTTAGGACTACCAACATAATTATCACCATATGTATCTTTAATATATTTTTTAGTATCAGTTATAAATTCATTAGATAAACGAACACTATCAGTACGCATATAAGTAATTAACCCAACTGTTTCACTACTTAAATCTATACCTTCATATAATTTTTGGGCAATTTTCATTGTTTTAGTGGCCGCAAAATTAAGTTTAGTTGAAGCCATTTGTTGTAAAGTAGATGTTTTAAATACTTCTTTTGCTTGTTTATTCTTTTCTTTTTCTTCAACACTTTCAATATTAAATGATTTACTTAACTTACTAATTATAGTATCGGCTTCATTTTCATTATTAATTTCAATATCTTTATTTTGATATTTAAATAACTCAGCCGTAAAATCTTTAAAATCGGCTTCAATTGTCCAATATTCTTTAGGAATAAAAGCAAGTATTTCTCTTTCTCTATCAACAATTAGTTTTAAAGCAACACTTTGTACTCTCCCTGCACTTTTACCACCAGTCTTATATTGCATTAATTTACTTAGGCGAAACCCAATAATTCTATCTAATATTCTTCTAGTCTCAGCCCCCTTTACTAAATGCAAATCTATTTTTCCTGGATTATTAATTGCACTTAATACAACATCTTTAGTAATTTCTCTAAATACTACTCTATCATACTTTTCTTCTGGTATTTTTAATTCATCTAATAAGTGCCAAGAAATAATTTCTCCTTCTCTATCAGGGTCAGTTGCTAAATATATATGATCTGCTTTATCTACTAATTTTTTTAATTCCTTAACATCTTTATTTTTACCTTTAATAATAACATAATTTGGAGCAAAATCATTTTCTAAGTCTACTCCTAAGCCATATTTTCCTGTTGTGGCTAAATCTCTTATATGTCCTTTTGAAGATACTACTTTATAATCTCCGGCTAAATATTTTTCAATAGTTTTACTTTTGGCTGGAGATTCTACTATAACTATATTTTTCAAATAAACACTCCTTGTCATTTATAATTTATACAATGAAATTAATTTAATGTCAATTAATATTCTTAAGTTTTTCTAATTTGAAAAGAAAATTGTCGAATTAACAATTTTCTATTCTGTAGTATTTAAAGTATCAGTATTTTCTATATTACTAGCAGTTTCTAATTCATGAGTTTCCATGATAACTTCTTCTTTAATACTTTCTTCATATTCTTTAATTTTTTCTTCTAAATAAGCAAAGTAATTTTTCTTAATTGCTTGACTACTCATTGATATTTTTAAATTTATTTCTTCATTAATGGCTTGAATTTCTTCGATAGTGTAAGTTACATTAGTATAATACTTTATCTTACTAGTTGAAGCATTATAATACGCAATTTCATTTTTCCAAGAACCATCAGCAAACACTACTAAAGATTCATAATCTTCACTTAATAAGTCATTTCCAGCATAAAGTCTTGGGTCATAATCTAAATTCATCAAATTAGCAAGAGTTGGAACTAAATTGATGTAAGATGTGTAATCACTAAATTTTTGTGGTGTCATTTCACTATTATAGATAACAAACGGTGTTCTTTCAATTTCATAATCAGATAATTCATGAGTAACTATTTCACTAACATAAGATTTACTTAAACCATATGGATAATGGTCAGCAAGCATAACTATTACTGTATTGTCAAGTTCTCCTGCTGCTTCTAATTTATCTAACATAAGTCCAATTGCTTCATCTAAAACTTTTAATTTTGATAAATATCTACTTACAGCAGTAGAATAACCTAAGGCTTTAAAATCATTCATATATAAGTCCCCGTAAGTTGAAGAACTAGAATATGGTTGGTGACTAGTTACGGTAGTAAGCCAAGTCATCCATGGAGCATCAGTGCCATCATTTAAAATTATATCAAACGCTTTATCAAAAAATTCAACATCACTAGGCCACTCTCCATAATAACTAGCAGTTTCAATATCTAAATCTCTTGCGTTATAATATTTGCCACTTCCCATATTTGGGTGACTTACTCCTCTTGCATAATACCACTCGACAAAATCATGCATACTATTTGTTACATAACCTTTTTCATTAAATAAATTAAATATCGCTTCAAAATAAGAATTATTTTTATAAACATTAGTAGTACATGTATTATATATTGAATATAAACCAGTCATCGCACTAAATTCATTATTACCTGTCGCACAACTGTTTCTTGGACTATAATTATTTGTCCAACTCCAACCTTCATTATATAATTTAGTAAAGTTTGGAAAATACTCTTCATTAATAAAGGCTTCATTTACCGATTCCATTAATATAACTACAACATTTTTACCTTCAAACATACCTGTATAACTATTGTAATCGGTTACACTTTGAGATGCAAAATACTTATTTAAAGTATCATATTTTTTATCATCACTAGTACTTGCTAGTTCACTTAATAAAGGAGATACTTCTCTACTTACATTAGATGGTTCTTCTAAAGCGCTAGCATTAAAAGTATGGGTATCTTCATTTACCGGAAATAAAAATGTTTTTAAATCTAAGATACCAAATACTGCTCCACCAAATTGATTAACCGCAATAGTTGGAACATCAGGATTTTTAAATAATTTAATGTTACTTTTAATTTGCAACTCATTTTGCATAAATTTTAAAGTTAGGGTTTCATAATAAGTAAATCCAAGTAATAAAATTATTGGAATTATAAATAAAGTTTTCAAATTAAATTTAATTTTTTGATAATTTTTCTTCCTAATTAAAATATAGAAAACAATAACAAAAATAAATGGTAAATACATTAAATAATAACTTAATTTAAAGGAACTTAAATAATCAAAAATATAATCTTTAACTGCTCCGAATTGACTGGAAGTATTAAAAGACATATAAACTCCTAAATAATTTAAGAATCCTAATTGTAGCCATAAATAAAATGTATAAATAAATGTAAATAAAATATTAATAGTATTTCTTAACCATCTTCTTTTAGTGATACTACTTATAAATGTAATAATTAAAGATAGTAATATTGAACTTATAAATATTCTTAAAGTCGAATAATCTAGTAGGTCATAATTGCTTATCGCTTTAAATAATAATTCACTACTAAAAATGGCAATTGTTATAAGCAAAAAATTAAAGATAAATTTATCTTGCCAAAATGATTTATCTTTTTTATTTTCTTCTATTTCTATTTTATTAATTTCTTCATTATTAGTTTCTAATTTTCTCTTCATCTACATTACTTCCTTCTATTAAACTTCGTACCGGTTTATATGTTTTTCGATACTCTTCTAGTATACCATACTTTTTGATTAATTCTAAATGTTTTTTTGTGGGATACCCTTTATGTTTACTAAATTCGTATTCGGGGTGCAATTTATCATACTCGTCCATCATATTATCTCTAGTAACTTTGGCAATAACAGAAGCAGCCGCAATGGACAAACTTAATGCATCACCATGAATAATTGGAAGTACTGGAACACTTCTTTCTAATTTCATTGCATCACTTAAAATATATTCCGGTAAAACACTCAAGTTATCTAGTGCTTCTTGCATTGCTTTTCTTGATGCCTCTAAAATATTTATTTCATCTATTACTTTAGCAGAAACTGCCCCAATACCTACACTTATTGCATCTTTCATAATTATGTTATAAAATTCTTCTCTTTTCTTAGCACTTAATTTTTTAGAATCAGTAAGTCCTTTTAATTCATAATTTTTAGGTAATATAACTGCTGCTGCGACAACAGGGCCTACTAATGGGCCACGCCCAACTTCGTCTGTTCCAGCAATTAATTTTATTCCTTTTTCATATAATTCTTTTTCATATTTTAATAAATCTACTTCCATCTATCAAATGTTACTCCCTTTATATTTTCTTTAGTAATATCATTATACACCTTTAGACTTACTTTTTCATAAATAATTTCATTATTTTTATAAGCCCCGATTTTTTTTCCTATTACCTCATACATTTCTAAAACATCTAAATTAGAATCAACGCCATATCTGTCTTGTAAAATATTTGGGTAATATGAAGATAAAATATTTAAAATATGAACACATACCTCATCTATATTTAATATTTCACTTTTTATGCCTCCAGTTGCTGCAATATTTAAAGCAATTTCTCTATTATCTAATTTTGGCCAAAGAATTCCGGGAGTATCTAATATTGTAATACCACTATTTGTTTTTATATACGTTATACTTTTAGTAACTCCAGGCCTATTTTCAACATTTGCTTTCATTTTGCCACTTAATTTATTAATAAGGGTACTTTTTCCAACATTAGGAATACCAATTACTAAAGCATTAATTTCTTTTTTATTTAATCCCTTCATAATTCTTTTTTCTTGAATATCTTTAGCAAGTTCATGAGTAAGTGTAATTATTTTTTGTACTTCCCCCATTTTTAAATCCACTAATAAAACATTATAGCCTTTATTTTCATAATATTTTACCCATTTGTTAGTTTCTTTAATATCGCATAAATCCCTTTTAGTCATAATTAGTAACTTAGTTTTATTTTTTATGATATTATCTATATCTTTAATTTTGCTAGAAAAAGGTATTCTTGCATCAACTAATTCATATACAATATCAATATTTTTTAATTCTTCTTGAATTATTTTTTTTGCTTGAGCCATATGACCTGGGTACCAGTTAATTGGATTATTGTTCATTTTCATCACTTCCTCATAAATCTATTATATTATATCATGTTTTTACTCAAAGAAAAAGTAGATAAAAATCTACTCTATAAATTGTAATTTACCTTTCTCCAAATGTTCCAGTGTATTTTACATATTCAACTAATCCACTATTATTATCAGTATATAAATTAACATTTTGTTCGTTTTTACAATAAATCGTAATTTTTTCTTGATGAGGAAAAGAATAAACATATTCAATTTTATATAATGACTCACAATAATCTATTTCTTTGGCCTTTAGAAAAGAAATTATTTGTTCTTTATTATTGTTAGTTATATCTAAAGAATAATAATTTTCTTTATATTTAAAAAAATCGTTACTAAATGATTTTATAAAGTATAATCCAATAACAAAAAATAAAATTATTATACTTATTATAGATAAAGTTGTTATAGCATACATTTTACCTTTAGTTTTTATTATTTCTTCATTATTATCATTATCCATATCGTATATTTCCTTTCAAATTACTATTTGTTGTTTAGATAATTATATCATTTTTCTTGCATAAAAACTATTCCCAAATAGCAACAAAAGTATTATAATGTATGTAGTGATTGATTCATACATCAATTGCCTTTGGTAAAAAGTTGTA
>CALVZO010000037.1 GCA_944372545.1 uncultured Bacilli bacterium
AAAAGATAGTATCAAATTTTATTTAATACTATCTAAAGCCTCTTTTGCCTCCTTTATAGATTCTTCATCAGGAATCATAACATATAATTCTTGACCGGGAGCAGAATATGTTGTTGTACTACTTCCATCAGTACCATTCACATTAAATGAAGTTAAATTCCAACTAGGCATCTTATCTAATTGCATTTTTAATAAATCAGTAATACTAGATGTCGGAATATTTGTTGTAAATGAACCATCTAAAGTTTTTAATATATCATCATATTTAGTAAGTATTGCCGGTGATGCTGCCTTATCAATTATTGCTTTAATTAAGGCTTGTTGATTTTCTCCCCTTACTCTATCACCTTCTAAAAATGCTTTTCTTGTTCTAACAAAATCAAGTGCTAACTCTCCATCAACCTTGTTATAACCTTCTTTAAAGTGATGATTTAAACCAGAACTATAGAAATCATAATTTGAGTATACTTCTACTCCTCCTAGAGCATCAACTAATTTTATTACAGCATTAAAATTAACTTTAACATAATAATTTATTTCAATATCAAGTAAATTTTCAATTGTTTTAACACTTGTTTCCACACCATACCAACCAGCATGAGTTAGTTTATCTTCTCTATTAAATGGAATAAGTGTTACATAATAATCTCTTGGAATACTAACCATTTTTATTTCATAAGTTTTAGGATTAATACCCATAACAATATTTACATCACTTCTAGTTCTATCAGTAATACTTCCATAAGTATCAACTCCCGATATATAAATATAAAAAGTATCTTCTAAAACATTACTATCTTTACCAATATCACTTATTTTTTCTTTTATCGAAAATTCATACAATATTTTGGTTTTATCTTCTATGTTATCTTCACTTTCATTAAACATATCATAATAACTTTTAAGCATTATTATAGCATCTACTTCATTATTATATAATTCATTAGTAAGTTCACTAAATCCTTCAATGACTATGGTTTTAGTTTTAACTTTTTTATTTAATTCCTCTAATGCTTTAGAGATACTACTATCAATTGCAGAAAAATACCCCAAAGTCTTATTTTCTATATCATTTATATCATTATAATTACTATCTTTATTTACTAAAACATAATAACTTTTTGTTTCATAATCATACCCTTTAGTAAAATTATCTAAAAAATTAAAAGTTTGATTTAAGTAACAAAATACAATAAATAACATAATTAAATATAATATTTCAATGCCACTTAATAAATATTTAATACCGACTCTTATACTTTTAAATACTGTAAAAAATATTAAAAGTATTGGAATTAATCCCACTAAAATAAAATATATTGCTAAAAATTTCATTGGTAAAATATTATATTTTAATAAAAGATAAGTATTTAAATATACTGATAATAACAATATAACTGCTATTACTATAAAATATATACTACGAATTTTTCTTTTTGTTATTTTTTTTTTCATATTTTATACCTCATTTTAAATTATATAACAAATATCTCTATTAAGCAAATTGTTGCACTTGACTTTTTAATTAATAAATTACTAACTTTTTTGGGTTATTAATATTTAAATTTCTTAATTTTACTTTGAATTTTATTATATTCTTTTCTAGTAAAATATTCTTTATTAGCATTAATAAACGGAACAATTATTTCAGGATTTGAAATAAGAACGTTTAGAATTCTTAAATAGTTATCATTAGGAATTGCTATACCTTTTTCATAACTAACTAAAGTTTTTTTGCACAGCCTATAATTTTTGAAAACAATTCTTGCGATAAATTATATTCATTTCTTAATTTGACTATATTTTCTTTAGATATACCATAAAGTTTATTATAAATATCTATTGCTTTTTGACTAGCCTCATTATCTAATTTTGCATCATACACTAATGAATTACATCTTAAGCAAAATTTTCTTGGAGATACAAATTCTATATTTTTTCCCCTTTTATTAAAGTTGTGTTTATAATCTTTTATGTAAGTTTTATCGCTATTGCAATTATCACATTTCATTTCTTACCTCTCTAAAAACGGTAACATATGTAACTGTTTTTGCCAATTAATTTGTAATTTATTATTATAAAAACAAAAAAAGAATTAATTACTTCTTCTTATTTTCCAATTCTTTTTTTAATATTGATAATTCTTGTATCATAATTTTATTATTTTCAATTAACTTAGAAATACTCGTATAAATATTAAATACTATATAAAATAGTAAAAATATTGCAATTAAAAATAACATATTTGGTGCTTCTTTAAAGCCACATAATTTAGCAAAATATTCAATAATATCAGGAAATATAATTAAAATTAACATAATAATTCCAATTAAAGTAAAATACATTCCATATTTCATAGATAATTTTTTCTTTTTTATTGTTTTAAATATTAAATATATACTTAAAATTATTAAACATAGTAAAAATATTTTTAAATTATTTTCCATTTTTTAAACACCTTTTTTCTATTATATTTCTTACTATCATAGCATATGAAACTTTTACCATATAATAAATGCTTTTAAGTGGTGTAATGGAAGATTTTCCAAACTTTCTTTCACGCATCTTTACTGGTACTTCTAAAACTTTGTATCCTTTTTTAATAACTGATACTAAAGATTCGGGTTCAGGATAATCATTGGGATAGTCACTAGCAAATAATTTAATAATATTTTTATCTACTGCTCTAAAACCACTAGTCATATCATATATTTTTGTATTTGTTGTTAATTTTAATATTAATGATAAAAATTTAATACCAATTTGTCTTAATTTAGTTGATTTAAATTCACTAATTCCTCCAATATAACGAGAGCCAATTGTCATATTATATTTACCATTTTTTATTGGTTCAACTAAATCTTTTATAAATGATGCATCATGTTGATTATCACCATCAAATTGAATAGCAATATCATAATTATGTTTTAGGGCATACTTAAAACCGGTTTGAACTGCCCCACCAATTCCTAGATTATGAATTAAATTAATTACTGGATAACCATTTTCTTTACAAATTTTACTAGTGTTATCAATGGATCCATCATTTATTACTATATAATCTAATATAAAATCAACATGATTCTTTTCTTTTTCTAAACTTTCACATACCATACTAATACTTTTTTCTTCATTGTAAGCAGGTATAATTATTAAAACTTTCATATAAACCTTTCTTAATATTTTTTTAAACTAAAATTATAAGCATCTCTACACATGTCTTCAAGACCTAAAGTTGCATACCAATTTAATTCTTTTTCTGCAAGCGAAGAGTCAGCATAACACTCATCTACATCGCCTTCTCTTCTTTCAACAATTCTATAATCAATCTTTATATTGTTTACTTTTTCAAATGTTTTAACCATTTCTAAAACACTATAACCTTTACCTGTTCCTAAATTATAAATATGTAAATTTTTATCAGTATTATTTAATTTTTCGATACCATTAATATGGGCTTTGGCTAAATCAACTACATGTATATAATCTCTTACTCCTGTACCATCTAAAGTATTATAATCATTACCAAATACATTTAGATAAGGAAGTTCTTTTGTTGCTACTTTACAAATATATGGCATTAAATTTGCTGGTACACCTAGTGGATCTTCACCAATTAAATAACTAGGGTGAGCCCCAACGGGATTAAAATAACGGAATACACATATTTTAAAATCTTTATCAGCATAGGCTAAATCTTTTAAAATACCTTCAACATATAATTTACTTGTTCCATAAGGATTAGTAGTTCCTCCAACTTTAGCCTCTTCTGTAATTGGCATAACTTCTGGAGTTCCATAAACAGTAGCGCTACTACTAAATAACAATTTTTTAACATTGTATTTTTGCATGACGCTTAAAAGGGTTAGTACACTACTAACATTATTTATGTAGTATTCAACTGGTTTTTGAACACTATCTCCAACTGATTTATAAGCCGCAAAATCAATAACTATATCTATCTTATTTTCAGAAAATATCTTTTCTAAAATATTTTTATCAAGCATATCGCCTTCATAAAACTTTATTTCTTTATTAGTAATCTCTTTAATTCTATCTAACACACTTTTTTTACTATTACTAAAATTATCAAGACCTGCTACTTCATAACCTGCCTCTAATAATTCTACACATGTATGACTTCCTATATACCCTGTACAACCTGTAACAAATACTTTCATTTTTCATTTCTCCTTATCTTTCTTTTTCTTATGGTTATATAAAATATCTGTTTTTAAAATTACAAATAATAACGCTAACATAAGAAGTAGATATAAAGTAATCGCTTGTTGAGTATCACCAATAACATAAAAAATTGAAACAACTGAGAATAATATATTTATCATATAGATTATAATAATACTAGTTCTGGTTGAAAATTTTAATTTTAATAATTGATGATGGAAATGTTCTTTATCGGGAGTTCCAATACTTTCTCCCTTTAATAATCTTCTAAAAATTGCTAAAGCAGTATCAAATATCGGTATTGCTAAAACAACTAAAGGTATAATTAAAGATGTTAATGTTGCTACTTTAAATCCTATTAAAGATATAACTGATATCATAAATCCTAAGAATAAACTACCAGAATCTCCCATAAATATTTTGGCCGGAGGAAAATTATGAAATAAAAATCCTAATGTTGCCCCTAGCATAATAACTGATAGGAAAAAATCTAATCCAGTTGTTCTTCCTAATAAAAATGCGATAATTGCAATAGTTAGAAAATAAATTGAACTAACGCCACCGGCTAAACCATCTAATCCATCAATTAAATTAATTGCATTAGATATTGAAACTATAAAAAATATTGATAAAGCATAACTTGTATATATATTAAATGATAAATTTAGTCCTAAAAATGTAATTTGATTAAAATATACTTGACCATATATAACAACAATTGAGGCGGCAATAATTTGTACAATAAATTTATATAAAGCCCGAATTGGTTTAATATCATCAAATATTCCAACTAAAAATATAATAAAAGAACCAATTAGAATAGAAATCATTTGCGTTGTAACATCTCCATATAAAATGTATCCTATTAAAAATGAGCCAAAAATTGCAAGACCACCCATTCTAGGCATCGGTACTTTATGTATCTTTCTTTCATTAGGCATGTCTAGTGCCCCAACATGATTAGCAATGCTTTTTGCTAAAGGCACTAAAAGTAAACTTGATAAAAAAGTAATAAATAAAATTTCAAAAATATTATGATTATTTACTATTAAATCCATAATTAAAACACCTAAATTTATTATAACCTATATCTATAAAAAATAAAAGCACATAAAAAAATAAGAAAGTATTTAACCTTCTTATTAATTTGTACTAGTTTTTCTTTCACACTCAGTCATTTGGAAAGTAAGTTTTCCTTTTGCACTTTTGCCAGCATTATTAGATTGATTAAAATCACGATAATTTCTAAATGCCAAACTTATTGTCCACTCTTGAGAAGTTGTAATATCATCTTCACTATCTGTTATCACTATATCAGATATTAAAGTTTTTTTACCACTACCAATTTCTACTAAATCGAAAGTATAGTTAGTGCTTTTTGCTTCTCCACCTTCCATTTTATAACCAACTAAATTTAATAATACTTGATTTTTTAAATCACCATAAGAATTATTATTGATAATATATCTGTTTTCAAAATAATTATATTCTGTTTCATAAATTACATCATATTTACAAGATGTTGTATCAGCATTAGAGCGTAAAGATATATTTGATTTTTCTTTTTGACTTTCTATAGTCACATATTCTCTATTACCAACATTTTCTTTAGAAACATCATTTGCAGATATATTTAAATTAATATTATCTGAAGTTATCATTGTAACTAAAGCATCAACTTTAACTTTATCTGGATTATAAATCTCGCTATCAATATTTACATCAGGAATTCCATCGCCATCTATGTCAATATTAACATCGGGATAGCCATCGCCATCGGTATCAATGTTTAAATCTGGTTTGCCATTTCCGTCGGTATCTGTATCAGTTAGATTCCAGTCTGGCTTTCCATCACCATCAGTATCCACATTGATATCGGCATCTCCATCATGGTCATAATCGATATTCATATCTGGTACACCATTTCCATCGGTATCGATATTAATATCTGGCTCTCCATCACCATCTATGTCAATATTAACATCTGGATAGCCATCGCCATCGGTATCAATGTTTAAATCTGACTCTCCATCACCATCTTTATCGACATTAGTTAAA
>CALVZO010000038.1 GCA_944372545.1 uncultured Bacilli bacterium
TATTTGCTATTGCAATTTTTGTTCTCATACTAACTATGATATTTACTAATTCGTATAATAGATTTAAGGTGTATAAAGTTGGTTTTGAAAATAGCGAATTTTATTCTAATAAAGGTACTTATATTGAGACTAATATTAGAGACGTCATTCATTTTGGTGATATAAAGTTAAGAAATTATGAAGTGCAGGAAGATGATGTAGTATCAGTAGATTTTTATTATATCGAAAATGGAAAAGAGTATATAATACATAGTTTTTCTTACCTAAATGATTTATATGTAATTGGTTCAGAAAGTTATATTAAAATAAATGATTTTAGTGATTACTTTGACAATTTATATTTAAGAGTGCTAATTTATACTGAAGAAGAAAAATTAGAATTTGTTACGAAAATTATATTTACTTTGGATTTTTCTAATAATAAAATTTATTATGTTGAAGATACAAGTAGCGAAAAAGTAAAACCAATTCAAATTAGTAAAACGCCAGATGATATAAAGCAAATATTATTAGAAAATGATTTTGTTAAAGATTCTGATAATGTATTAAAGAAAGTTGAAGATAATAAAGTAATTAAATATTATATCGATTTAGCAAAAATAATTTATCGTTATGAGAAAAATGATTATAATTATATTTATACATATGTAATAGATAAGGAAGTTTTAGATGTTCAAGTAACAAATGAAAATTACACTATAATAGAGAATTTTGTTTATGATATTAAAAATAACAATATGAATTGTAAGGTGGGTTCATGTAATGATTATATATCGATATTAAAAATTTTAGAAGAAAGTATATTTTATCTATTAGAGTAAAATTCTCATTTTGTGAGAATTTGTAATTCTCGCAAAAATAGGTTGCTATCTTTCGACAATTTCTGTATCATGGAACGTGGAAAGGAGATCAGAATGCTTTGAAAAATATGCAGTTGTTATTATTAATATTTAGTCTTATTTGTATAGTTCCGATTATTACTAAAGCGGAAACAATTACAAATAATAATGGCATCGTAATAACAGAAACAGAATATAATAACTTTTTAAAAATATATGATCACGAGTATATTATGAATATGAGTGAAGAAAAGTATAATAAATTAAAAAGTTTAAATTATGATGATGTTACTACTGAAACTAAATATATTGAAACGACTTATAATCAAAGTTTAAATTTGGTAACTACAAGAGAAATAACTAAAGCAGAATTCGAAAACTATAATCCAGTTATGCCACTTCTTGATGATGGTGGAAATTCTTATTCTACTCAAGTAAAAAGTTTAACTCTAAATATTACTGGTGGTACTATTTGGAATTACACTGTGTTTATAGCTACTTGGAAAGGAATACCTTCAACTAGATCATTTGATGTTATTGGATTACGTGGTTATGGTTTTGAATTTGCACTTGGTTCTCAAGGCGGTGAACAAATTTATACTTTAAATGGTGAGCGTGAAATTATTAATTATGCTTGGAATGGGACTAATATTAAAAGATTTGATGACGGCTTCGGTATATCTATGAATATTGTTAACTCTGATATTACAAGTCTAACTTTAGCAATTGATTGTGATATTAAAGCAACAATTACTCATCCATCAATTTCCGGTTCATATCAACACGCTATAAGAAATTTATCACTTGCGGATTCTCAAAATTATACTTTAGGTGTAACTGGCTTGGGCGATGTATTCGTATACCCATATAGCATTTCTCAAAAATATGATGGAATGTCAGGCGTACTTGTCAATTATTAAAATTACGCACCCTTTAGATAGAAATTTTTTTAAAGAGTTTTGGTGTTGTTTCCTTAAGATGTTTGGAGTCCTTGGAGTATCTTAATATATATAAACAAGGATTAGCGCGAATAGCGCGCGTTGACAAAGTATTAGGGACAAAAGTGGAGAATACAATTTTAGGCATTGTATTCTTTTACTTTGGAGGAAAATATAATTCAAATTCATTGTTAAATACATTCTAAGATAGTATAATATTTTATTAGAAAATAACTTACGCAATGTTTTATTTTAAAAAAGAAAGTAGGAAAATCATGAAAGAATATAAACAAATTGAAGTTTATGGTTTAATATTAAAAGTTTATTTAAAAAAGAATTATCAGAAACCGCAATAATAGAATTATAAATTATGATATATATTAAGTTAAAATTGTTGGTATAAAGTTATTTCTTGTTTCATAGCATTAAGTAGAAAAAGGAGTTAGTTATGGAAAAAGAAAACATTATATCTTCAATTGCCAAAAGGGGAAATGGAGAAATATATTTAGGAGTAGTTGGAGCAGTTCGTACAGGTAAATCAACATTTATTAAAAGATTTATTGAAAATTTAGTGGTTCCTAACATAACAGAAGAATTTGATAAAAAGAAATGTTTAGATGAAATTCCACAGAGTGCAGAAGGTAAAACAATAATGACTACCGAGCCTAAGTTTGTTCCATCAAATGGAGCAATGATAAATGTTGATTCTTTTGAAACAAATATCAAGTTAGTTGACTGTGTTGGCTATGTAATTCCCGGCTCTAATGGTTATGAAGATGAAGATGGAAATCCAAGGATGGTTAAAACTCCATGGTTTCCTGATGCAGTTCCCTTTGTGGAGGCGGCTGAAATTGGTACCCAAAAAGTTATCAAAGATCACTCAACTATTGGTTTAGTTGTAACTACAGATGGTTCTTTTGGAGAAATAAAAAGAGAAAACTACGTAGAAGCAGAAGAAAAAATCGTTGGGGAATTAAAAGAAATTGGTAAACCTTTCATAGTTATATTAAATACAGTACATCCAACAAATACAGAAACAGTCGAGTTATCTAGGAGTTTAAGTAATACTTATGATGTTCCAGTAATGCCAATAAATGTTGAGACTATGAACGAAAAAGAAATAATGAACATCTTAAAAGAAGCCTTGTATGAATTTCCAATATTAGATATATGCATCAATATGCCAGAGTGGGTTCATGTCTTACCAAATAATAACAAAATAAAAATGCATTATTTAGAAAAAATTAAAGAAAGTGTAATAAGTGTTAATAAAGTAAAAGATGTTGATTATATAATTAGTCATTTTGAAGATAGTCCATATATTTCTAAATCATATATTAGTGAACTTGATACGGCTAATGGAGTAGTTACACTTAACTTAGAAAGTCCAAATGAATTATATGATGAGACATTAAAATCATTAATGGGTGAAACTGCAACAACTAAAGCAGGATTATTAAAAATATTTGCGACCTACAAAGAAAGCAAGGAAGAAACCGAAATATTAAGAAGTGCATTAAAGCAAGCAAAGACTACCGGTTATGGTATAGTGTATCCAACACTTAAAGATATGAAATTAGAAACACCAGAAATTGTTAAGCAAGGAAGTAGATATGGAGTTAAATTAAAGGCTTTAGCAAGTAGTATTCATTTAATGAAAGTAGATGTAGAATCGACATTTGAACCAATTATAGGTAGTGAACTACAAAGTAAAGAGTTGATTAATTATTTAATGAAAGATTATGAAAGTGATCCAAGTAGTATTTGGAAGAGCG
>CALVZO010000039.1 GCA_944372545.1 uncultured Bacilli bacterium
AATAAACTTGCTGTGAATTGCAATGAACTAATTTCATTGGCTGCTCTTTCGTTATTTATATCCGAAGAAAAATTATTTAAGTTTTCCTTCAAATTAGCAATTGTTGTTTCATAAAGTTTTTTTTGATTATCTACATAATTTTGCATAACTTGTTTCATTACAAGCATTTCTTCATATTTGGAATACATATATTAACCTCCTATGCTAATTATAACACACATAAATCATAATTTTGATTAGTCGATTTTCTTTTTAATTATTTTTTCTTTTTCTCTTTTTTTCTTTTTTTGTCATCTTGAAATAAATCATATGTCTCAGTTTCTTCTTTGACTTCTTCAATTATTTCATTATTAACATTATCTTTAATTTCTTCTTCTTTTTGATTTTTCTTTTTATTATCTTTTCCTTTATTCTTTTTCTTACCCCTACTTAATAATACTATAATGCAAATGATAGAAAAGAATAGACCAACTCCAAAAGATGCAATTACATATAAATATGTTTTATTTGTTTCTAATAAATTATCAATATAATCTTTATCAAAAGAATTAAATGTTTTATTTACTGTATCATATAAATAATAATCTTCTTCTCCAGTTTCAACATTTATACCATATATTACATAATATTTATCACTATCTTTATATTTATAAGCACTATATACTACTCCATCTATTTCTACTTCTGTTTTAGTTAAATTAGATACATCTTCATTATTATTAAGACCAATTATTCTTAAATTACTACTTGCTAGTTCTATATATTTAGTATAATTATTATCTTTAAATATATAACTATTAATAACTCCTTCACTGTTCTTTAATCCAACTAAGGTATAATCAATTATTTCATTGACACAAGCAGGAACAGGAATATTTTCAATTACTAATTCACTTTCAGTAAAATTATCTGGGCAAGTATAATTTTCTCTTAATTTAACTACTGTATAATCACTACCATTAAGAGATACATTAATTGGATTTTGATCAATTACATTAACAGTTACTTTATAAGTTTTAGTATCACCATTCTCGGCAGTTACTACAACATTGAAACTATTGATACCACTTATTACTTCCTTTTCCCCAGTACCACTTACACTTGCATATCTACTATTAGGAGATGCACTTATATTAACTACTTTTGTTCCTTCTTGAACAGATACACTATATTCAGTAGTATCTTTATTAAATTCTGGAGTTATTTCATAACCTTCTACACTTAAACTTTTTAAATTGTTATCACTAGATTTTTCTCTTGGAAGAGATACTGTTATAGTAATTGTTTTGGCACTTAATGATGCAGAATTACCTGCTGAATCACTTACAGCACTAGGAGTAACTGTAATTGTTGCTGTTCCAACACTTAAGGCACTTAAAGTTATTGAATAAGAATCATTTTCAATCCAGGCTCTATCTTCACTAATTGATACTACTGATGAATTAGATGACTTTATATTAAATCTTCCAGTTACATCGCTACCCTTTATTGTTAATTTAGTTGTACTTCCTTTTGATAAACTTTTAGAACCAACACTAACGGTAAAAGATGCGGCTTCAACACCTAAAGAAAATGAGAACATTAATATTAAAAATGTCATTAATTTTACTATTCTTTTCAAATTTATCCCTCCATTATACTATTTTTTATTTTTACATAATCGGTTGCGCCGATTGAACCATTATTATCGACATCTGCTGCTAAGCTTTGTGCAAGATTTAATTCACTACCACTTTTTTCCATAATGTAGTTTTTAATTTTAACATAATCTGTCGCTCCGATTAGTCCATCACCATCAACATCTCCTAAAACAACTAAGGTATATGTTAAAGTTACAGTTCCATCACTTATAGTTATTACTTGATTAGTTTTAATGAAACTTTCATAATTACTAATAGTTATTTCTAAACCGCTTAGTTTATTTTGAATAATATTTAAAGTAGTTCCGGCATTTAATCCAATTAAACAACCATTTTTAATATTTACTCCTAAAGTAGATGTAATATAATTATCAGTTAAAATACTTGTACTTGGATTTGCATCAGTGTTTGAATCTTGATTACTATCATTACTTCCGACAATAACAGAAGATGAACCGCCACTTGCCCAAACAAGACCTGCAAGTATTGGACTTTCGGCACTACTACTTGCACCAATATTATAAAAATTATATAAGCCTTGATAAGTAACGCCTTGATAAGTAAATTCCACACCGCTTGTTGCTCGAGACCCCCCAGTACCTGATTCTTGTCTTGCTAAACTTGCTAAATAAACGGCACTTATATTTGCTACTTTACCGGCTTCGACAAATATTTCTGCATAAGACTGATTATCTATTAAAGAATACTCTTCCATAAAAGTTCCTTTTAATATAGACTGAACTACCGTAGTAGAGTAATTTTCACTATACCCTAAATTTTCAAACATTAATATTCTTTCTTCTTTTAAGAAATTTCTTGGGTCTAAATAATAAGCCACTGTTTCATAGTTAGCAACATACCAACCAGATTCAGTTTGAATTTTATCACCACTAGATAAATCATAATAAATATCGCCACCTTGAATTGAACTAACACTCTTCTCAGCAATAACAGATTTATCAAAATCTAAATTAGTATGTAAGGCTTTAAAAGTCCAATTAGGATATTTTTCATGAATTAATCTTAATTTACATTTATAACTTTCCGGAAATCCTTCGGCATTTAATTCTGCTTCAAATTCTTGATCCGTCACTGTACTTTGACAACTTGTATCAGTACTTGTTCCTGGTAATGTCGTATAATCTGGCATATTTAAAAATATTGGTATAGTAAATTCTAAAGGAAGGGCAAGTAAATTATTATCTCGATAACTTTTATAACTAGTATAAGCCTCAGAATAAGGGGCTCTTAAATTAGCCATATATTGATGGTTATATACTTTATAATCACTATTTGGATTAACATTAAATTTCTTTAAATAAGAAGTATTTTGTCCGGCATCAATATAAGTTTCTGTAATAAATTTGGCACCACCAACAATAGCCTCTTTAGGAGTTGTCCAAGGTCTATCATATTTATCTTTAGTAACTACTCCATCATTAGTAGAGGCAACACTTACAATTAAATAATCACTACATATATAACCAGTTTTATCTCCTTCATAATATAACTGATACCAACCATTACTACAAGCACTTTCACTTTTATATAAAGTATTACTAACTAACTTATAACTTAATTTATTGGTCGCAGTTTTTAAAGAAGCATAATTTGTTCCTGGACCACTTCTTATATTAACACCAGTCCCATCAACTGTCCCAATATAATCTTCAGCATAACAAAAATTAATATTTAAAATAAATAATATTAAAATAAGAGATAAATATTTTAGATATTTTTTCATGTTACACCTACTTTCATATATTATTTTATCATAAATTATGTCAAATTATTGCAACAGAAGTGAATTTATGTCAAGTATCTATCATTTATTGACACTTTTTTGTGTTATTTTAACTCTTTATATATTATAATTTGAGTGAGGGATTATATGATAGATAAAACTTTCGATACAATTGATATTTTTTTATAATAATGTTATCAACTTATTTAATTGTTTTATTTATGTTTATAACTATTTTTATTATTAACTTTTTTAAAGATGATAGACCTAAAAATACCCAAAAAGCATTAAGTAATATCGAGTTAAAAAAAGAAGATACTAAGAATTTAGAAAAAGAAGTTTCCCTAAATAAAAATTCTAATAAAAATAATTCTAAAGATAAGAATATATCTAAAAAATCTATTAATAAAAATAATATTAAAAATAATTCTAAACCAAAAAAGAAAACAACTAACAATAAAAATGCAAAGGAAAAATCTAATTCTCAACCTAATTTAAAAAAGAAAAATAATGTTTCTTATGTCAAAAATAATCCAAAAAGAAAAAAGACTAAATAAGTCTATTTAATCGAGATTGTAAAATAAAGTGTATAAGTTAAAAAACTACACACTTTTATTGACAAACCCATTTAATCTATATCATAATTATAAATACCATGAATTTTTCTTAAATCATTTTCGCTAGGTTGCATAACTTTATATTTATCATCTTCTTTTGTTACAGTCAATGTAATTGTATATTCTATTTTATCAGTAACATCTTGCATTTTATCTAATTTATAAGAAATAAATTTATTAACATCATATTCATTATTTTCATTATAAAATGCTTCCGGATTATTAGACAAATAAGTAGATGCATCACTTTGTACTTTATATAAATCATATACTTTAACTTTAACAGTTACATAACTTACATCATCATCATACTCTTCTTCTATAATTTCATATTCTAAATCTTTATATTGCTTTTTTAAAATATCTCTATATTTTTCTTGTTGTTCTTCATTTAAATTTTCACTTTCCACAATTTCTTCTAAATCTACTAAGACATCACTACTTAAACTCTTATATTTTTTAAAATAACTATCGACTGCACTTTTAGGACTATCTCCTCCACACCCAGTTAAAGAAAATAAAATAATAAGCATTGCTAAAAACTTTTTCATTAAATCACCCTATTTTTATTATGAATATATTTTTAATATTTATACATTGTTATAAGATAATTTAATTAATTCATAAATATGATATTCTACTTCCGTTAAACTACTATTTAATTTATCTAACATATTATTATACATTTTATCAATACTATCTAATACTTCCTTAAACCACTCTAAATAAATATATTTTAATTTACTATATTCTTTATTGTTATACATTTTTTCAATTTCTAATTTCAATACTTTTTTAATTTTTTCTTCTTGTCTACTTTCCTTTTTTATTCTTTCATCTTTAATAATCTCATAATCAATATTACTTACACTTATTCCATAAATAAATTCATTTATATTTAGTTCATCTTCTAGTAAAAGACTACTTTTATTAATAACTTTGCCATCACTTTGAAATTCTAAGGCTAAATTATTTTTACCATCACTTACTAAACAAGCATAATTTAAATATTTATTTTGTTTTAATTTAGTTTTATTTTCAATTTGTTTTAAAAAATCATTATTAACTTTAAATACTTTGGTAAGCATACCAATTATTTTGCTCGTTTCGAGATGATATAAGGGAATCTTTTTTATATATTCTAAATTATCTTTTTCGTCCCACTCATAAAACATGAAGTATTCTTCTTGAAAATTTAAATAAATATCATAATAATAATTCATTTTATCTTCCTTTCTATAATAAAGATAATAAGTAATAAACCAAGAAAAAAGAAATTGCAATAAATACTTCTAATAATAAAATAGACAAATTCAAAAAAACTATACCCAATAACAAATAAATTTATATATAAATAGATAAAAAATAATCCGAAAGAAGATAATAAGATACCTAATAATACTAAACATATACTTAACATACTTATCTCTATATTTTATTTATAAAGTAAATTTTTAGACTAAAGTCCGTTTTTTGAACAGATTTTTAATTTTTCAATTTAAATGCCGTAATTTATAAGAAAAACGGCAATAAGGTTGATAAATATTGTTGGATATTATAATAAATTGATA
>CALVZO010000040.1 GCA_944372545.1 uncultured Bacilli bacterium
AAGATAAGAAAATGATTGTTGATAATGCAACTCGTCCATATGTAGAAAAAATATTTGATATGTATTTAGAAGGTAAAAGTTTCCAACAAATTGCTAACTATTTTAAAGAAAATAATATCTACCCTAAAAAGAAATGGAGAGATACAACTATTCAAAAAATAATAGATAATAAAATCTATATGGGAGATTATGAGCAATATAAACGAATTAGTAAACAAGAAAATTTAGAACCTATCGTGTATATGAATGTAGTTGAACCTATCATATCTCGTGCTAATTGGGAAGAATGTCAAAAACAAAAAGAAAGAAATCAAAGAACTTATACAAGATGTTCTTGTTGATATAATTATACTATAAATTTTAATAATTTCCTATATGTGGGTATTGATTTTTCATTAAATATTATATTGATAGAGCATTATTATTTCCGGTTATTTTCCTGATAAAATTTATAAATTTACGCATACTCCCACTTGAAAAAACATAATATCTGCTATAATTTATTTATCTGTTGATTCAATCAACTTTGGGAGTATTATTTTTCGTAAACGTGTATAGTTATCGCTCTAATTTTGAATTAAAGTCCTTATTTTAGGTTTTAATATAAAGAAAGATTCTTAAAACACGTTAATAACGATTTAAATAAATCTCATTAAATTAAGAGTATCATAGACTCTTTTTTTCTTGTCAAAAATTCACTTGAAAATAAATATCTTTTTTCTTAATTAACTATTTTAGAAATATTACTAACTGCATGAATAGCATCTGATGCTGCTGTTACTAATTGATAAATGTCTTTTTTGATAACGTCTCCAACTGCATAAATGCCTTCTATTTGTGTTTCAAAATCCTCATTAACTATAATATAACCTTCCATATTTGTAATATTTAAATTATTAAATATATCTGTATTAGGCCTATAACCTATATAAATAAATACTCCACTTACATTTAATGTTTGATTAGTATCTAAAATAATACTTTCAATTTTACCATCAACTTCATTATATTCTTTAATATTAACATTATATATTAATTCAATATTTTCAGTATTTTTTACTTTATCAACTAAAATGTCTTCCCCTTTAAAACCACTTTTTCTATTTAATATATACACTTTATGACAAATTTTGGCTAAATATAGGGATTCTTGTAAAGCGCTATTACCACTTCCTACCACACATACATCTTTATCTTTATAAAAAGCACCATCACAAGTAGCACAAGTACTAATACCTCTACCTAGTAAATCTTTTTCGTTATCAAGTCCTAAATATTTTGGCTTACTACCTGTAGCAATTATTACATTTTCGGCTAGATATTCGCCATTTTTGGTTTTGACTTTTTTCTTGCCATCAACTATATCTAAAGAAATAACTTCTTCAAATTTATAAGGTATATTTAATTCTTTTACTTGTTCAAATAATTGCATAGCAAAATCAACACCTTTTATGTTAATTAGCCCAGGATAATTACTAATTTTTTCAATTTTATTAAGCATACCTCCAGGCATTTCCTTATCAATAAGTATAACATTTAAATTACCTCTTTTAGCATATATTCCGGCAGTTATTCCACCAATACCCATACCTATAACTATTAAATCGTACATAATATTCCTTTCTAAAATCTTATTGGACCATTTTGTTCTTCATTATATAAATCTTCAAATTTTCCTTTTCGACTTAAAATCATAAAAATAATTAAACTAATCACAAATAAAATTACAGAAACAATTTGGGCTACTTTAAACCCACCAAACATTAATGAATCTGTTCTTAATCCTTCAATGAAAAATCTACCTA
Source organism: uncultured Bacilli bacterium (assembly GCA_944372545.1). Taxonomy (GTDB): domain Bacteria; phylum Bacillota_I; class Bacilli_A; order RF39; family UBA660; genus SIG200. The sequence goes on from CALVZO010000040.1 coordinate 1,806, forward strand.
CTGAATAATACATTAAATAAATAGTAGTAAGTTGACCTCTTTTTAAATAACGATATCTTCTTACAAAAAGTAAAATTATAAAACCTATTAAGCAATAAATACTTTCATAATAAAATGTTGGATGATAATAAACATTACCGATTCTCATTCCTTCAATAATTTTTTCTGGAATATGTAATTCTTTTAAATGATAATAAGTTGTAGCTGTTCCGTGTGCTTCGCTATTGAAAAAGTTTCCCCATCTTCCAATGGCTTGGGCTAAAAGAAGTGGGACAACAGTCATATCAGTAACTTTAAATGTACTGACATTATATTTTTTTGTGTATATTAAAAGTGTTATAAACCCAAATAATAAACCACCATGAATAGCAAGTCCGCCTTCCCAAATTTTAAAAATGTCTACTAAATTATCTTTATATAAATTAAAATTAAATAAACAATAGTATAACCTTGCTCCAATAATACCAAAAATTATAACCCAAAAGGCTAAATTAAATAAATAATCTTTAGGAATATTAAATCTTTTTCCTTCTTTAATAAGCATAATTATTGCTAGTATAACTCCAACTAAAATAAGTACAGAATACCATTTTATTTCTAGTCCAAAAATTTCAAACATTACTGGATTCATTATTTTCACCCTAAAATAATTATAAACTAAAATAAGCAATATGAAAAGATTATTGCTTATTTTCTTTGTCAAATATTTTTTTTAAAAATATTCCCGTATAAGATGTTTTTACTTTACTTACCTCTTCCGGAGTACCAGTTGCTATAACTTCACCACCAAATTTACCACCTTCTGGACCTAAATCAATAACATAATCGGCTTGTTTTATTACATCTAAGTTATGTTCAATAACGATGACTGTATCACCATTATCTACTATTCTATTTAAAACCTCTAATAACTTCTTAATATCTTCTGAGTGTAATCCTGTAGTAGGTTCATCTAATATAAATATAGATTTTCCAGTGGCTTTCTTTTGTAATTCTTTTGCTAATTTTACTCTTCCTGCTTCACCACCCGATAAAGTTGGAGCCCCTTGTCCTAATTTAATATAAGATAAACCAACATCATACATAACTTGCAATTTTTCTCTAACTTTAGGAACATTTTCAAAAAATTCTAAGGCTTCACTTACTCGCATATCTAAAACTTCGGCAATACTCTTTCCTTTAAATTTAACTTCCAAAGTTTCTTTATTATATCTACTACCTTTACAAACATCACATGGAACATAGACATCTGGTAAAAAATGCATTTCTATTTTCTTAACACCATCACCATAACATGCTTCACATCTTCCACCTTTAACATTAAATGAAAATCTTCCCTTATCATAACCACGCATTTTGGCTTCTTTCATGTTGGCAAAAACATCTCTAATATCATCAAATACACCAACATAAGTTGCAGGATTACTTCTTGGTGTTCTTCCAATTGCATCTTGACTAATATTAACTACTTTATCTATATTTTCAATTCCTTTAATACTTTTACATTTACCTGGAATATCTTTTGATTTATAAAATTCTTTTCTTAAACTTTTATAAAGTATTTCATTAACTAAAGTTGATTTACCGCTTCCAGAGACTCCCGTAACTACTACAAATTTATTTAAAGGAAATTTAACATTAATATTTTTCAAATTATTTTCAATGGCACCTTTAACCTCTAAATATAGACCATTTCCTTTTCGATGTTGAAGCGGAATTTCAATTTTTTTCTTCCCACTTAAATACATACCGGTAATGCTTTTATCATTTTTCATTACTTCTTCTGGAGTACCATACGCTACTACTTCTCCGCCATTATCTCCCGCACCAGGACCTATATCAACTAAATAATCACTAGCAAGCATAGTATCAGTATCATGCTCTACTACAATTAAAGTATTGCCTAAATCACGCATCTCCTTTAAAGAGTTGATAAGTTTTTCGTTATCTCTTTGATGCAGACCAATAGATGGCTCATCTAAAACATATAATACACCTGATAATTTACTTCCTATTTGTGTTGCTAATCTTATTCGTTGGGCTTCTCCTCCTGATAAAGTCGCTGCACTTCTTGCTAATGTTAAATAATTTAAGCCGACATTCATTAAAAATTCTAATCTTGATTTTATTTCTTTTAAAAGTAAATTACTAATTTCCTCTTCTTCTTTAGTTAATTTTAATTTGTTCAAAAATTCATATAATTCATCAATAGCCATTTCCGTTAAATCATAAATATTTTTATTATTTATTTTAACTGCTAGGATTTCTTCTTTTAATCTTTTTCCATGACAAACACTACAAGTAGACTCAACCATAAATCCTTCAATCCACTCTCTAATCCAAGAAGAATTTGTTTCTAAATATCTACGTTCTAAATTATTAATTATTCCTTCATATCTTGACTTAGTATTTCTTGTACTACCATTTTTGGCTACATAATGAAAATCCATTATATCTTTTGTCCCATATAAAATAATATCTAAATCTTTTTTCGGCATGTCTTTAACTGGTATATCTAAATCGATGTTGTAATGCTCCGCTACAGTCTTTAGACTACTTAAATACATATTGTTATCTAAATTAATAGCAATTATAGCCCCTTTATTAATACTTTTACTTTTATCAGGAATTATTAAGTCTTCACTTATTTTTAGTTTAGTACCTAATCCTTTACACTCTTCACAAGCACCATAAGGCGAATTAAATGAAAACACTCTTGGCTCTAATTCAGAAATAGAAAAATCACAATAAGGACAAGCATAATTTTCACTCATCAATAACTCTTTTTCTGAATTTATTCTAATAATGACAAGACCATTTGCCATTTTAGTACTTGCTTCTAATGCTTCAAAAATTCTACTTCGCTCATCTTTACTTACTAATAATTTATCTATTAAAACATAAATATTATCTTTTTTATTTTTTTCTAAAACTATTTCATCAGAACTTTTATAAAGTACTCCATTTACTTCAATTTTTGTATAACCCTTACTTTGTAAATCACTAATTAAATCTTTATGAGTTCCTTTTTCTCCTCTTACAACAGGTGAAAAAATCTCTATTTTAGTATTTTCTTCTAAATCTAATACTTTATTAGTCATCTCTTCAATACTTTGGCTTTTTATTGGAATTTTATGAATAGGACAATAAGGAATACCAATTCTTGAAAATAATAATCTAAAATAATCATATAATTCCGTAATTGTTCCTACTGTAGAACGAGGATTCTTATTTGTAGTTTTTTGGTCAATAGAAATACTTGGTGATAATCCTTCAATTGAATCAACATCTGGTTTTTCACTATTACCAATAAATTGTCTTGCATATGCCGACAGACTCTCCACATATCTTCTTTCTCCCTCAGCATATATCGTATCAAATGCTAAACTACTTTTTCCGCTTCCAGAAACTCCAGTCATTACAATTAATTTATTTTTTGGAAGTTCTAAATCTATATTCTTTAAATTATTTTCTCTAGCCCCTCTTATTATAATTTTATCCATATTAATCACCTGCAAATTTAATTTGTTACTTCCATATCTTAACAAACAATTGTATGTAAGTCAACACAATTTTAATGTCTTTATTTAAAAAAAGATATTGCTAAATATCAACATCTTTTTCTGTAGAGTACACCTCTACTTTTATATTTTACCCATTATATTTTTTTCTATGCTATAATTGTATTGGTGATAACATGAAAAGAAAAATTTTCTTACTAATTATTTTGATTTTAATAGTTATACTATCTTTAATATATCTATATAAACCTAAAGATATTCCGATTACAAATGATATTACAAAAAATGAAATTACGCCTTCACTAGAAGAAGAATATAATGAATATGTTGATACAAATCCTATAAAAATCAGTCTATATAAATACTATAATAGAAGTAATCCAAGGACTATTTTAAAAGAATACTCTGATAATTGGAATTATCACCAAGATATTTTATCCCTAGAGGCATTCTTCACTACAGAAGAAGAGATATCTGGTAGTTATTTTCAAGATGTATTTTATGAGTATTACAATACTTATACTAATATTGAAAATTATAAAATTGGTTATAAAATATCTTTTTTAACAAATGAAATGGAAGTTAATAAAACTATATTAAGCCCTAATGATACAACAGATTTTTTTGAATATTTAGAGGTTTATTTATATGATGATTATCATAGAGAAAAAGGTGTATGGTATAGTCATACAACAGAAGAAGAATATAACGAAGAAACACTTCTTACTTCAATTAAATTAACTGCTGGAATACGTGTTCAAGAAATAGTATCTGATATTGCAGTTACTGCTTTTACATATGATGCTGATGATTTCAATGAATCTGGTGAATACAAAGGAAATAGTAAATATACGGTTATAGTAAAAAACGGAAATAATTAAGGTATAACTATTCCGTTTTTTTCATATTCATCTTTTAATAATTTCATAAATTCACGATTAACTATCTCTTGTTTATTTGATACACAGTCAATTTCTATTTTATAAATATAACTTCTACTATTTAATTTTTCTATTCCTTGTAATGTAATTTCCCCTTTAACTTCTTTCATTTCTTTAATGTTATTAATAACCTTATTAAATATTTTTTCAATATCTTTAAGTGAAACATTACTACTTACAGGTAACTCAAGTAATAATTTAGAATTATACATACTATGGTTTATAACACTAGTTATAATATTATTACTAATTACTAATACTTCTCCACTATAAGATTTTATTTTAGTAGTTTGTAATCCTAAAGATATTACTTCTCCTTTAAAACCATTAATTGTAACTATATCTCCTTGCATATAACGATTATCAAAAATAATTGATATTCCTGCAAGTAGACTTTTAATTGTGTCTTGAAAAGCAAGACCAATTATTGCTCCGGCAATACCTAAAGATGCTATAATACTTTTTGTTTCAATACCATAAACATTTAATATGGAAAGAAGAGCAATAACAGCAATTATATATTTAATAATACTTTTAATTAAATTAACAATAGTCTTTTCTCTTTTTTCTTGAAAAGCACTTCTTTTTTTATTAAATTTATTTACGATTAAAACCCTATCAACTAATTTACTTAATATTGCATATAAAATAATGGCGATTAAGATATAAAATATCGGTAAATATATTTTTTCAGATATCTCAATTTTTGCTAACATCATTATTCTTCCTCACTCCCCTTTTCTTCTACTTCTGCTTCAATAACAGATATTTTATGGGTTTTAACATCATCATATTCTTTATCTTTCTCTTTATATACAAAGAAACTTACAACATCAATTACTCCATAAAGCATCATGAATAATCCAATAATTGATAAGGCTAAATTAGATACTATAACAATATATAAACCAATACCTATAAGAATTAAGCCAACAATTATTAAAGAATAAAATTTAGAAGTTCTATCTGTAGTATAAAAGGTTGCCATAATTTTATTAATTCCAGCAATTATTACCCAACCACCAACAATAAATCTTAGTAATAATTCAATTGCACTGGCTAAAAATATAAATACAATTCCTAATACTATCGCAGTTATTCCAAAAGCAAGTTCATTTTTATTTACTACTTTTAACCTTTTATCTTGAATATAATAATTAACTGATTTATAAATACCTATTAATATTAATAAACCACCAATTCCATAAGATATAACTTTAACAACTATATCGGGATTTAAAAATATAACTATTCCTAACACTAAAAATGCTATGCCACTTATTAAACTAACTTTTCTAACTTTCATAATACACCTTCTTTTTAAATTATACCTAAATTTATGTTAATAATCAATTTTTGTCACTCAAAAAATTACATTTCTGGCAAAGTTTTTCAATTCTTTTATTACTTTGAAATCCTTTTAACATTGTTTGATATCTTTGACTATTTATAACACTAGTTAAATCTTCATTAAAAATATTACCTAATTGTATAATTCCCTCTGTATCAAGACAACAAGGAATAATGGTACCATCTACTAAAATACCTAAATGATCCCTTAATGCATAACAAGTTTTATTTTGAATATTTACATCACTATCTAAACTAGGCCATATAAATTCATGACCAATACTTATATAAACATTATCTACTATTTTAAAATTATTTTTTAATTCTATCTTTACTTGAAAAGAAGATGCAAGTATCTTAATTATTTCTTCATTATATTTATTATAAGTCCAAAATCTTAAAGAAATGTAAGTATCATTTTTTAAATTATTTATCACATCAATAATATTATGCATATAATCATTTAAATTAATTTTATATTCTGGATTAAAACTATGCAAAGAAATATTTATTTGTCTTATATTATGATTATCATATATTCTTTTTATTAAATAACCATTGGTAGTAATATTAATATGAAAATTTTTACTACCTAAATTTATTAATTCATTTATTTGCGGGTGCATAAGAGGTTCTCCTGAAATATGCAAATATAAATATTTAGTATAGCCTTTAATTTTATCTAGTATTTTTAAATAATCTTCAATACTAATAAATTTTTTAATTCTCTTATTTTTTGTACAAAATGAGCAATTTAAATTACAATTATTGGTTACTTCTAAATATATTTTTTTATACATAAAACACCTTTTATTAATTATATCATTAATATTAAGAAAACTAAATAATAGTATTTTAGAAAGTATCATGATACAATTATTTGGGTGGTAATATGTATGATGTTGTAATAGTTGGGGCTGGTCCAGCCGGTTTATTTGCATCTTTCGAATTAATTGTGAATAATCCAAAATTAAAAATTTTATTATTAGATAAAGGGTCTTTTGCTAAAAATAGAGCCTGTCCCATGAAAAAAACGAATAAATGTCTTAATTGTAATCCTTGTCATATTTTATCAGGATATGGTGGGGCCGGAACATTTTCTGATGGTAAATTAAATTTTATTCCGAAACTTGGAAAAACTGACTTATTTCAATATATGAGTATAAGTGATGCAAATAAATTAATTAACGATACCGAAGAAATATTTAATAAGTTCAATATGAATAGTGATATTTATCCAACAAACATGGAAGAAGCGATAAAAATTCAAGAAAAAATTGCTAAAGTTGGAGCAAATCTTTTAATCATTAAGCAAAAGCATTTAGGTAGTGATAAATTACCAAAATATATAGAAGATTTTACAAATTTTTTAATTGACCATAAAGTAGAAGTCAAAGAAAATGCCTTTGTTACTGATATTGAAGGCGATGATATATATAATGTAATTTATAAAATTAAAAACAAAGAATATAAAGTGACAGCGAAAAATGTTATAGTAGCACCAGGTAGAACGGGAGCGAAATGGGTTCAAGAACTTGCTGATAAATACAAAATTCCTTATACATCGCAAAGTATTGAAATTGGAGTACGGGTAGAAGTTAGAAAAGAAATATTAAAAGATTTATGTAGTATTATTTATGATCCAACTATATTTATTAAAACAGATACTTATAATGATCAAATAAGAACTTTCTGTACTAATCCAGAAGGTTTTGTAGCAAAAGAAAATTATTATGGTTATATTTGTGTTAATGGCCATGCTCTTAAAGATATAAAATCAAATAATTCTAATTTTGCATTTATTTCCAAAGTGAGCCTTACTCACCCTTCTACTAATACAAGAGAATATGGGGAATCTATTGCCAAAATTGCTAATACTCTAGGTAATGGTAAACCAATAGTACAAATGTTAAAAGATTTAAAATCTGGAAGAAGGTCTACTATTGAAAGAATTAATAAAGGATTTATAGAGGCCACTTTAAAAGATGTTGTCGCAGGTGATTTAGCCTTAGTTCTACCCCACAGAATCATTAAAAATATTTTAGAAGGGCTTACTACTTTAGATAAAATAATACCAGGAGTAAATAATGGCGAAACTTTATTATATGGTCCAGAAATAAAATTTTTTAGTAACGAAATTACTACTGATAATAATATGAAATTATTAAATCAAAACATTTATTTTGTTGGTGATGGTGCTGGAAAAGCCGGAAATATTGTGGCGGCTGCTGCAACCGGTTTAATCGCTGCTAGAGATATTTTAAAGAAAAAAAAATAATAGTTAAAATCACTGGAAATTTAGTAAAAAAATTCCTTAAAAAAGGTTGACAAAAACATAAAAATCACTTAGTATATAAATCACCAATTCGGAAATACTGAATTGGTGCTAGTATCACACTAGTCAACCCCTTTTTATTCTTTGAGGTCATAAGTTAATATGACCTCGCTTTTTTTATTTTTAAATTAAAAAGAAAAAAACTTAATACAACTTCTAAGTCATATTAAGTTTTTTTATTAGACTAAATTCTTATAATATTCATATCTTTTCTTAGCGTTTTCTATTTGACTATTTAATAGTTCATTTGCTAAATCTTTATTCTTAATTTTTAATGCCCTAAATCTAACTTCGTTATCTAAAAATTCATGATATTTACTATAGTCTGGTTCCTTACTATCTATATATAGTTTTTCTTCTTCCGGTTTATAACGCATAAGTATTTGATAACCAACTGAAACCGCTAAAGCACTTTCATGTAAAGAACAACTCATACCATCTTTTATACCATGCTCTACACAAGGAGAATATGCAATTATTATTGCCGGTCCTTGATGTTCCATTGCTTCTTTAAATACTTTTATTGTATGAAATATATTACTTCCAAGAGCAATACTTGCAACATAACAATTAGGATAACTCATAGCAATACGGAATAAATCTTTTTTATTTGTCTTTTTTCCAAAATCAGCAAATTCGGCGACTGCTCCCAATTGACTAGACTTACTTGCTTGACCTCCCGTATTAGAATAAACTTCGGTATCTAAAACTAAGCATTTAACATTTTCGTTCATACTCATAACATGATCTAGGCCACCAAAACCAATATCGTATGCCCAGCCATCACCACCAATTGCCCAAACTACACGACTAGGTATATAAGAGGTTAATCTTTTTAACGCATCGGGAATTTCTTTAGTTTCTAATTCTTTCTTTATTTCTTTAGTAACTTCAACATTTTCTTTATTATCTAGCCATTTATTAAATAATTCTTTAACATCATTACTTACACTTTCCATACTATTTTTCATAATATCACTTATTTGATTTCTCTTTTGCGCATATGATAATTGAATACCTAAAGCAAATTCGGCATTATCTTCAAATAAAGAATTAGCCCAAGGAATACTATAAGGAGTAGATGGAGCACTTCCACCATAAATTGAAGAACAACCAGTCGCATTAGCAATAACTAATTCATCACCAAATAATTGAGTTAATAACTTAATGTAGGAAGTTTCACCACAACCAGCACAAGCCCCACTAAAATTAAATTTACTCATTTTAAGACTTGCTCCATTTATTGTAAATTTATTTCCAACATCAGGATTTTCATAATTATCAAAATATTTTTCCACAATTTTTTTGTTTTCTAAAGAGCCGTTACCAAAACTTAAAGCATTAGTTGGACAATTTTTAATGCATAATCCACAACCTGTACAGTCATCTTCACTTATTGCTAAATAATAATTATATTCCTTGTTAATAAGGGCACTTTTTCCCACATTATCTTTTAATAAGAGTGGTCTTATCACACCATGAGGACAAATTATATTACATTTTCCACATTGAATACATTTTTCTAAATCCCAAACTGGTACTAAATAAGAAGTTTTTCTCTTTTCATATTTAGTTAAATCTGCTGGAAATGCCCCATTTTTAAATGGTAATAAATCGCTTACTTTTAAATCGTTACCCATTCGTTCATTTATTTTCGTAAATATATTTTTCTTAACTTCCGGTAATTCATTTGTCTCCGTAATATCATCTAAAGTATGCATGTTTTCTAAAGCCCTGTCTAAGGCATTAATATTATTTTTAATAACATCTTCACCCTTAGTAACAAAAGTTTCCTTTATTAATGCTTTTATTTTATCATACGCCTTATCTATATTTAATAAATTTAATATTACTAGTTCCATTATCTTATTAATTTTACCATTTAAATTATTATCTATTGCTATTTTCGATGCATCAATAAAATAAACAGTAATATTTTTTTCTAAAATTATTTTCTTTAAATCATTTTTTAAATATTCATTTAATTCTTTACTATCTTTTTCTGTATTAATTAAAAGAATTCCGTTTTCTTTAATATCTTTTAATACATTAAATTTTTCTAAATATTCTTCCTTTGTAACTACCACTAACTCGGGATTTGTTACATAAAATGGGGCATTTATTTTATCTTTACTCCATCTTAAATTAGATACGGTAACTCCACCACTTTTTTTAGAATCATATTCAAAATAACCTTGAACATAATAATCATCTTTAGCAATTATTTTTAACATTTCTTTAGAAGCACTAACCATACCATCAGAACCTAAGCCAAATATTTTAATTTCTCTTGCTCCTAAATCAAAAGGAAAATCATATTCTTTTAAACTGAAATTAGTAACATCATCAACTATACCAATAGTAAAATTATTTTGGGGATTTTCCTCTAACATTTTATAAACACTATAAATTTGACTTGGTGTCGTATTTTTACTAGATAAACCATATCTTCCCCCATAAATATTTATATTCCTATCTTTTAAGGCACTTACGACATCTAAATAAAGAGGCTCTCCAATACTACCAGATTCCTTACATCTATCTAATACTGCAATATTTTTAACTGACTTTGGTAAAACATCTAATAAATATTTTTGACTAAAAGGCCTATATAAATGCACAGTGATTAAGCCAACGCTTTCTCCTTTTTTTCTTAGTTCATCAATAACTATTTTAACTGTATCACTTACACTACCCATCGCTATAATTATATTTTTAGCGTTTTTATCGCCATAATAAGTAAAAGGTTTATAGTTAGTATTCATTATTTTATTAACACATTCCATATAATGATTCACAATATCTGGAATTAATAAGTAGTCTTTATTTCTTGCTTCCATAGATTGAAAATAAATATCTTCATTTTCAGCCATTCCATATTGTTTATTACACTCTACATTTAAACATCTCTTTTTATATTCTTCAATACTTTCCCATGGAACTAACTCTTTTATTTTGGCAATTGGAAATTCTAAAATTGTATTAAGTTCATGACTTGTTCTAAAACCATCAAAAAAATGTAAAAAAGGAAGACTTCCTTTAAGACTAGATAAATGCGCTACTAAAGCAAGATTTTGACTATCAAAAACATTTGCACTACTAAGAATACAAAAACCTGTACCTCTTGTCGAATAAACATCAGAGTGATCACCAAAAATTGATAAAGCATGAGTTGCAATAGTTCTACTTGCAACATGAATAACTCCCGGAAGTCCTTCGCCTGCTATTTTATACATGTTAGGAATCATTAAAAGTAAACCTTGACTAGCCGTAAAAGTAGATGCTAAGGAGCCTGATAATAATGCTCCATGCATTGCCCCTGCTGCTCCTGCTTCACTTTGCATTTCGATAACTTTTGGCTTACTATTAAATATATTTTTTAAATCAGAATTAGTTAAATAATCTACATTAGAAGCCATTGTACTAGATGGTGTAATTGGGTAAATACTACATACTTCACTAAATAAATATGCAATTTTACTACATGCTGTATTACCATCAACTTGTATTTTCATAATATCACCCTTTGCTAAATTTATTTTATCATAAATACATATTTTATACCATGAAAAAAGTCATTACAATTTGTAACAACTTTACTTATTTAATTCTTCTTCAATTTTCATTAAACGATTATATTTATTAACTCTCTCTCCTCTTGAAACTGAGCCAGTTTTAATAAAAGGTATGCCAAAACCTACGGCTAAATCTGCAATAAATGTATCTTCTGTTTCCCCACTTCGATGACTAATTATAGTTTTATAATTGTTTTTCTTCGCCATCATAATTGTTTTAGTCATTTCAGATATTGTCCCAATTTGATTAGCCTTTAAAAGTATTGCATTACCAGCACTAGATTTAATTCCTGCTTCAAGTAAAACTGAATTGGTACAAAAATAATCATCACCAACAAGCATAACTTTATCTCCAACTAATTTAGTTAAAACCGCTAGACTTTCTAAATCATTTTCTTCAAAAGGATCCTCTATACTAATTATTGGGTAATTTCTAATTAAATCAATATAAAATTTAATTAAATCATTTGCACTTAATTCCTTATTATCAATACGATAAATATTTTTACTATTGTCATATAATTCTGATGCCGCTACATCTATGGCAATTAAAACTTCTTTTCCTGGTCTATAGTTAGCATCATTAATTGCATCTAATATTAAATCCAAGGCTTCTTTGGTACTTCCTAAATTAGGAGCAAAACCTCCTTCATCACCAACGCTAGTAGCAAAACCTTTTTCTTTTAAAATCTTTTTTAAAGTATGAAATATTTCACTAGCGGCCTCTATTCTTTTGGCTTCTCCTTTAATTATCGGTACTATCATAAATTCTTGAATATCTAAATTATTATCAGCATGGGCTCCACCATTAATAATATTAACCATCGGTATTGGTAAACTCACCCTTCCATAAGATACATATTCATATAATTCTTTATTTTGTAATTTAGCCAAACACTTTAAAGAACATAGTGATACTCCTAAAATTGCATTAGCACCTAAATTACTTTTATTTGGTGTCCCATCTAACTTTAATAATAATTTATCAATACTTACTTGTTCTAATTTTTGACCAATTAAAGCATTTCTAATAATTGTATTAACATTTTCTACTGCTTTTAATACCCCTTTACCCATATATCTACCTGCATCATTATCTCTTAATTCTAAAGCCTCTTTACTTCCAGTAGATGCTCCCGAAGGAACAGATGCAGTTGTTTTAATATTATTTGCAAGAGTCATTTCTACTTCAATCGTGGGATTACCTCTACTATCAAGAATTTCTCTTGCGTGAATATCTTTTATATTCATTTTTACCACCTTAATTTTAGTATAACCAAATGTCTATTAATTAACAATAAAAAAAGGTGTAATTTACACCCACATTTACTTAAGCAATAAAGTATTTACTTCTTCTTCTAAGGAGTAAGGTATCAATAATATTCATAATACCAAAACCTAAAATACAAATACCAGAAACACGTACTACAAATTCCCCACTAGTAAAGAAAGTTATAATACTAATGATTATTAATAAAGCACCAAAAACAACAGTTATTAACCAAGAAGATTCATTAAATTTTTTTAATAAAATACCATAATATATTTTTTGACCACCTATTACTAGTAAATAAATACCTAATATAATTGATAATATTTTTCCAGAAAATAATGCAACAACACCAATAAGAATAAAAATTATGCCAAATATTAAATTAGTATTAAATAAATCTATACTTCCTCTTTTTATATATGAATATATAGAAGATGCACCATTACTAATTAATAAAAATCCACATAATATTGATGCTGCTATATTACTCATGTTAGGACTTGAAAATAAAATTAATCCCATTAAAACAAATAAAATAGATATTACTAAATCAATTATAGTAATAATATTAAATATTCCTTTTGCTTCTCCTAATAATTTTTCAAACATTTATACCACCTATTAAAATTATACAAGCAAAATCTTCTATTATCAACATTTTTATGATATAATATTTCCCTTGAAGGAGGTTATTATGAGGTTAAAAGAATTATCTATTGAAGAATTTACTAACTTTGAAAAGAATCACCATCTATCTAATTATTATCAAACTATTAATTATGCTCTTTTAATGAGTGAAAATGGTTATGATTATGATTTAATTGGTTATGTTGATGATTATGATAATATTCTATGTGCATCTCTAATTTTATTAAAACCTATTGGAATAAAATGTTTTTATGGTTATGCTCCAAGAGGATTTTTAATAGATTACAATAATGATTACTTATTATCTAATTTTACAGAAGCATTAAAAAAATATTACTACGAAAAAAATGTTATATTTATTAAATTAAATCCAAATATTATCATAAATAATATAGATAGTGAAAACTTTGATATATTAAATAATTTAAATAGTAACGTCCATTATAATTTAGCAAATAATAGTTATAAAAAATTAAAAGATAACTTATATTTTGAATCACAATTACCTAGATTTCAAGCCGTTATTGATTTAAAAAATTATGACTTAAAAAATATTACTAAAAATACTAAGAATAAAATAAAAAAAGGGATTAGAAAAGGTTTAACATTTGAAAAATGTGATAAAGATAATATACAAATGTTTTATAATCTAATTAAAAATAAAAAAAATACTAGTATGTATTATTATCAAGATTATTATACAGTATTTGAAAAAGATAATAGTATTGATTTATTTATGGTATCTATTGATTACAATGCATTTTTACAAAATAGTCAATATATATATAATGAAGAATTAGAAAAAAATAATAAATTAAATGAAAAATTAATACATAATAATAAAAATCGTATTATTAATGCCAAAATGAATAGTGATAAAAATTTATTATCTTATAAAAATGATATTATGGAAGCCACTAAAGGTATGAGTGAAAAAATGCACAATTTTATTGCTGGGGCTTTAGTAATAAGACATGGTAATACTGCTAATATATTAATTACTGGCTATGATAAAAGTTATAAAAGATTTGCTCCAAATTATTTTTTACATTATAGTCTAATTAAATATTATAAAGATAATTTTGATTATTTAGATTTTAATGGTGTTGTTGGTGATTTTAAAAATCCTAATCCTTATAGTGGTTTAAATAATTTTAAATTAAGTTTCAAACCAATAATTAATGAATATATTGGTGAATATGACTTAATAATTGAACCAAAAAGTTATCAAATATTATTAGAAAATAAAATTTTAGCAAAAGAATTTAATAAAAAAGATATAAAAAATGTAGGTTAAGTAACACCTACATTTTTTCTGGTATTTGAATTGCTAATATATCTAATAATAGTTTATTAACTTCATATACTTTATTCGTTAAATATAACCAAGATTCTCTTTTTAATTCATTAGTTTCTTTTAAAATAATGTTTTCTGTGTAAAAACGATTATAACTAGTAGTTAGTTTATATAAATAATCAGTTATATCATTTAATGACTTAGAATTAAATGCTTTATTTAATACTGAATCTAAATTATTTAATAAAAGTACTACTTCTTTATCATATTCATTATCTATTAAATACATTTTTTGATAAGTAATATTATTTTCTTTGGCTTTATTTAATAAAGATTTCATTCTAATAGTAGAATATAAAATAAATGGTCCTGTTTTTCCTTCTAAATCACAAAACTTTTCTATATCAAATATGTAATCTGATTCTCTATTTGGAAGTAAATCAGCATATTTAACTGCAGACATTGCAATTTTTTCTGCAATTTCATCTCTATTATCAACAATATTTGGATTTAATCTTTTCAAACACTCATCTTTAACAATATCTAGTAAATCAGTAAGGCGCATGACACCACCATCTCTTGTTTTAAAAGGTTTGCCATCACTACCGTTCATTGTTCCAAACCCAGCAAATACAAGATTAGTGTTCGGAGTAATATTAGCCTTTTTACTCGCCCTAAAAACTTGGGTAAAATGAAGACTTTGCCTTTTATCTACTATGTACCAAATTTCATCTGGTTGATAATTTTTTATTCTTTCATAAATAGTAGCAAGTTCTGTTGTACTATATAAAATTCCGCCATCACTTTTTACTAATAACATTGGTGGAATTTCTAATTTATCACTTTCCTCTTTAACTGGTATTACTTTAGCGCCATCACTTTCTATAACAATATCTAAATTATCTAAATAAGAGAGTAATTCTGGTACATATTTTTCCGCATCACTTTCACCTTTATATAAATCAAAATTAGCATTTAATCTATCATATATTTTTTTTATATCGGTTTTAGAAATATCCATTATTTTATACCATAAATCTATAATACCTTTTTCATTGTTTTGTAATCTTTTAGTCATTTCTTGGGCTTCTTTTAAATATTTTTCATCTTCTTTCGCTTTATTTGATGCATAAGGATATATTTCTTCTAATAAATTATTGGTAATTGGTACATCTTCATAAATGCCATCGTAATTAGGATTAAAATAAGACCATTCTGGGTATCTTTTGGAAAGTTCTAAAATGACTAAACCTAAAGGTCTTCCCCAATCCCCTAAATGTGTATCAGAAATAGTATTATACCCTAAAAATTTACATAAACGATTTAAGGCTTCCCCAATATTAGCACTTCTTAAATGACCAACATGAAGACTCTTAGCAACATTGGCACCACCATAATCAAGAAAAATAGTTTCTTCCTTTTTTTCATAATTAAATGTTTGACTATTTAAAACCTCTACTAAAGCAACAGGACTGATAGTCATGTTAATAAAACCAGGACTTGCCACACTTACACTTAGAAAGAAAGAATCTTCTTTTAAATAATCTACTATTTCTTTAGCAATATCATTAGGATTCTTATGATATTTTTTGGCTAAATTCATAGCCCCATTATATTGATATTCACCTAAATCTCTTCTGTTAGATTCACTAACAACTATTTGCTCATCACAATATTCTGTTTTATCTAAAGCATTTTTTATTTTTTCATGCAATAATTTATAAAAATCTTTCATAATATCACCATCAAGCACTATTTTATCAAAAATTGTGAAAGAGTACAAATAAATACCGCAAATTATTCTCGATATATAGTATAATTATATTGGTGATGACATGAAAAAGAAAAAAAGATTAAAAAAAGAAGTCATTTATTTTTTTATATTTTTAATTCCTATACCTCTTTTAATTTTTTCTAGTTATAAAATATTTATTTATTTAGATGAATTAAATAAAACTAATAAAATAATTGAACAAATTGAAGAAAATAGTGAAGTTATTGAATACGAGCCCGAAGAAGAAGTTATTATTAATAGTGAAGAAGATAAAAATACTCCTTATTGGAACTATATCAAAATGAATTTAATTGATGTTGATTTTACTAATTTAAAAAGTATAAATGAAGATACTGTTGCTTGGGTAAAAGTTGAAGGAACTAATGTAAATTACCCTGTAGTAAAAACTGATAATAATGATTACTACTTAGATCATGACTACAATAAAAATAAAAATTCTGCCGGGTGGGTATTTATGGATTATCGAAATGATCCAAGTAATTATGGTAAAAATACTATTATATATGCTCACAATAGAAAAGATAAAACTATGTTTGGAACTTTAAAAAATACCCTTAATGATAGTTGGTTTAATAATACTGATAATAGAGTTATTAAAATGTCTAGTTCTAGTAATAATACTTTATGGCAAATATTTAGTATTTATGTTATTGAAACTACAAATGACTATATAGTAACAGATTTTAGTACTGATAACGTGTTTCAAGAATTTATTGATTTAGTTAAAGGAAGAAGTGTAAAAGATTTTAATACTACAGTTACTCCAAATGATAAAATACTTACTTTATCAACTTGTCATGGAAGTACTAAAAAGTTAGTAATCCATGCTAAATTAATTAAAATTGCCGAAAAATAACAATTTAAAACCCATCAATTGATGGGCATTTTTATTATTCAAATACTACTTTTGTTTTAGCAAATAAATCAGGTAATCCTCTTTTATCTTTTCTAATATTTATCATAATAAATGATACTAAAGATATTGTTAAGAAAACATAACTTATAATATTAGATACTAACATATAATGACCTTTACCAATAATAAAGACTAAAATAGAATTTATAATAAGGGGTAATAAACTACCAATATAAACATAATACATAGGAATTATTCTTAATACATGTTTTAGAAAACTAGGATTTTTTCCATCTAAATCAACTATTTTAATTTTCATTACTTTTTTTCCAATAGTTTGACCATTACAACATTTTTGAAATAAACCAAAATATAAAATTAATCCCACTATTATAACGATATTATAACTAATACTATATTTACTTATATAATAATAATTTCCTTGATTTATTTTAATTAAATCATTTTCTTCAATATTACCTTCATTATATTCCTCTAAAGTTTCAGTATAATTTTCATAACTTTCTAAATACTTATCATAATAAGGATTAATAAATTTAATATTGGAAATTAGACTAAATAAGACAAATACTATTAATATATCAAGCATATATGCACTGACTCTTTTTAATACTGGTACATCTTCTTTATTCATATTGCCTCCTTATTTTTTTGCAGTTAATTTAACTGATACTTCTTTAGTTTTACCATCTCTTTCAATAGTAAGTTTTATTGTATCACCAAAATCATATTTATATAATTCATATCTAAAATAAGCAACATTACTAATGGCTTTACCATTTACTTCTGTAATTATATCACCAACTTCAAGTCCGGCTTCTTCTCCTGCTGAATTATTTTCAACATAAGCCACTAAAACACCGGTAGTAAGTTCTGTATTCATTAAATACTTTCGATAATCAAATGTCATATAAACATCGGCTACATTAAGCATAGATATTCCTACATATGGATAATTACTTTCATTACCATTAATTATTTCTTCTGCTTTTTCAATAGCAACTTCAATAGGTATAGCAAATCCCATACCTTCTACTCCAGTGGAAGAAATTTTTGCAGATATTACTCCAATTACTTCACCATTTGAATTACATAAAGGTCCTCCACTATTACCACTATTAACGGCAGCATCAGTTTGTAGTACATTCATAACATAATCTGTTTGCGATGTATTACTTAGTGATACTTCAACTAATCTCTCTTTACCAGATATAATACCTCTTGTAACAGTCCAAGAATAAACATTATCTAATGGGGCTCCAATTGTAAATGTAGTATCTCCTACTCTTAGAGATTCTGTTGTTCCTATTGATACGGCTTCAAAATCTTCTTTAATTTCTACTTTTAATACTGCAATATCTACATATTGGTCGCTTCCAAGTAAAACGGCTTCTTCTTCATCACCATTTGTATAAGTTACTTTAAAATTATTACCATCTGCTATAACATGATGATTAGTAATAATATAGGAAGTATTATCGTCTACTTTATAAATAAAGCCACTTCCTGATGCATATAAAGTATTATTATTATAAGTAGACACAATTAATACTGAATCATAAACTTTTTCAACTGCATCGGCAATTCCTTCATCAGTAACAGTTACATCTTTTTCAATTTTAGTTATAGTTTCTTGAAATATCGCTGGAAATTTATACATAATTCCATAAGTTAAAAATACTCCAAGGAAAAATACTGCAATACTATAAATAATTATTCTTGTTTTTCTATCAGAATTTTGTTTCATTTTAATTCACCCTCGCTATTTCTTTATAATTTAATGGAAATCCCATTGTTTCTAAAACTTTACTAATTTCAATAGATTCTAATATACCATCTAAAATATCTAATTCATAACTAATTTCATTTATCATTAAGTGAAAATCTTCATCTTTTAATATCTCTTTCATGATTATTATAATCGCAAATAAATCATTTAATCCATAAATATATTCATTTTCTTCATCTACAGGAATATTTAAAATATCATGATACTTAGTATGTTCAATTTTTTTATGTGTTCTATTATTGAAACATAAATCTTCATGAGCACAAAGATTTCTGTAATTAGCAAGTATTGGTAAGTAGTTTACTAATCTATTTACAGATACGTCATAAATATCAGCAATTTCTTCTTGGTCTTCTCTTTGTAAAACAGAATATAACTCACCAACAATACCAAATGATAATACTTTAACAACAACCCATAAAGGAATATAACCATAATTATGAATATAATGCCTTGTCGCTTGATGTTGTTTGCCATTAACATTTATTTGCCTTTTCATTTTTCTGATTAAATCATTTATTTGTCTTGATTTCGTATAATCTTTAACAAAGTTATCAGCATTTAAATAATGTTGTTCTTTATAACCATGATTTTTACTCATTACATAAGATAAGATACTTTTTAAGTTGTTTTCGACAATTAAGATGTTTTTAAATAAAATGTTCCGAAGTTGTCTATCAAAATTAAATAGACCATATAATTCACGAAAATTTGTCCCGGTTATAAATTTTCTACTTCCATCACTTTTTAAAAACAAATGTCTATAACCACTTAAGAAAAAGTAATTTTCTCTTAATAATATTTCCTTAGCATAATCTATATCGTCAATAACAAGTCCTTTTTGTTGCAATAAAATTATTTGCTCATCTAAATTTTTAAATATTTTAGACCCCATATTATTCACCTACATAAAATTATAACACAAGAAACGATATAAATATATCTATTTTTATTGTTAAAAAAATATAATTTTCGTGATATTTTTGTGAATTTTGATATAATGATTATGGTGATTTTTTATGCCGGCATTATTTACTCATTATAATTTTGGTCAAGATGTCTTAAAAAAATTAGATAAAAATGAACAAGTTAGTATTAAAAGTAACATTAGTTATTATAATATGTTTAATCAAGCATATGATAATTTATATTATTATCCTTTTAAATGGAATTATTATAGAAAATTTGGTTCTCGCATTCACAATGAATCAGTCACTCAATTTTTTGATAACATTATAACTTTTATTATTAATAATAACTATCAAGAAAATTCAACTTTAACAAATATGTTATATGGCTTTATTAATCATTATACATTAGATACAATAGTTCACCCTTTTATTAATTCTCAAGTAAAAAATTTAAATATACCTCATACAAAATTAGAATTTTTAATTGATGCCATACTTATAAATGATACTAATTTTATATGGCATAACAAATTTTATAAAACACTTATACCTAAATTAAAGTTTAGTAAGGATTTAAATAATCTAATTAATTATGTATTTAATGAAACTTACAATGAAGAAAATATGAGCAAAATTTTTAATATATCTCATAATACTGGTTATTATTTATATCGTTATTTTGTAAATGATAATTATAATATTAAAAAGAAATTTTATTATTTAATAGACTTCATTATAAGAAGTGATTTTAAATTATATCAAAATACTTTTAATAAAAATATTATTAATTTAGAAATTTTAAATAATGAAAAAAATACTTGGAATTATAGAAAGAAAGAATATAACTATAGTTTTCAAGAATTATATAATTATGCCTTAAATATTGCAATTAAATTAAATAAACTTGCTTATAAAGTTATTAATGAAAAAGAAGATAAACAAGTTTTATTAAAGGAAATAGAAAATATTAGTATTAATAATTGGAAATAATACCTTCCGCAATAGAATACGCGACTAATTTTTGATATTCACTTGTTGTAAGCATTTGTCTTTCTTTAGGATTAGATAAAAAACCACACTCAATTAATACTCCCGGAATATTTAACTTACTATACATATAAGTATCACTAGGTACTTTTTTTATTTCTCTACTTCCCTTTAAAATATCGTTCATTTTTTCTTGAATATTACTTGCTAATTCTTTGTTTTCTTCTAAATAAAAAACTTGGGGTCCAGAATATTCGCTATTACTTAAATAATTTAAATGAATACTTATGTACATATCTGCATTACTTTCATTTATTAATTTAATTCTGTTATCAAAATCACTCTTTTTTCTATAATTTGCATTAGGTTTAGATAAATCATAATCACCATCTCTAGTTAAAATAACTTCTGCTCCAAGCGTTCCAAGAATTTTTTCTAACTCTAGTGATATCTTTAAATTAATATCTTTTTCATAGATTTTGCCATAACTAGTTCC
>CALVZO010000041.1 GCA_944372545.1 uncultured Bacilli bacterium
TATAATTCCTTTGATGTGTTAAAATATTCATGTAGTCCTCCTTCTTAAGTATTGGATAACTTAATTATAAGCGAGGACTATTTTTTATGCTTTAATTTAGTCTCACATCATTTGAATTAGTACAAAAATAGAGGAAATATTATGTCTGAATAAGAAAAATTACCGATGAAGATAAATTATTTTGGGAAAAAGAAAAAGACAAATATTTTAAAACTAAATAAAAATAATTATTTATTATTTTCTATGATACATTTACGAATGTATTCAATTAAATCTTCAAAATCAATTTTGTGCAATTCGTTTGTAACTTCGTTTACAAAATATGCTTTTGATGTTTTTCTTCCTACTAAATAATCTAATGAAACATTAAAATAATCGGCAATAGCGATAAGTTGATTAATATTAGGTGAATATAATCCATTTTCCCAATTTAATATTGTTTGAGCGCTGACGCCAAGAATTTTGCCTAATTGGCCTTGTGTAATTTCTTTTCTTTGTCTTAATTCTTTAATTTTCATAACTATTTTATTATCAATGAAAACTTGATTATTTATTTTAAAAATCAAGTTAACCTTGAATATTAGTAAAAAAATAAAGAAAAAATTAATCGATACTAACATATTATTTATGATAAAATTTCAAAGTAAAAAAATTTTCCAATAAATATGCTTTCTAAATTGTTAATAAGGTGAAAAGGTATGCAAGAAAAACAAAGACTTCAAATTTTGTTAAAAAGACTTAAACAAGAAGACATGTCAGCGTTTGATGAGTTTTACCTTTTAAGCAAAAAGCCTGTCTATTTTGCTATTTATGTCATCTTTAAAGATGATCATATCGCACAAGATCTATCTCAAGAAGTGTATTTAGATTTTTTGAATTATAAATCTAAATTAAAAGATGACATTGACATCATTGCCTATTTAGTTACATCTGCAAAAAATAAGGCTATTAATTACTACAATAAAGTAAAGTATGAAGAAAACTTTAAATTTAAATTTATTAATGAATCATATTCAAAAGATGAAATGATTGAAAGTGATTTAATTGATAAAGTTAAAGACATTCTTGATGAAAAGGAATTCATGGTATTTACTTTAAAAGTTCTTGGTGATTATACCTTTAAGGAAATATCTAAATTAAAGGATATTCCAATTGGAACTTTGACATGGCTTTATAGCCAGGCAAAAGAAAAACTACAATTAAAGTTAGGAGGGTATTTATAATGGATGAGAAAAAAATTCGACAAGATTTACTAAATAGTATCGACGCTAATAAGATCGATAATATTAGTTCTGCAATTTTGCAAAAATATCAATTACAAAAAGAAAACGAAAAGAAAAAAATTCCATGGTATAAAAGCAAAATATTATATTTTGTTGGCTCTCCTTTATTATGCGCTGGTGTAGCGCTTGCAATTATTTTGCCTTTGACTACAAAAGACAGCAATGGTTCAAGTAATCCTTTGTTACCTCCAGGTGATTATATTCCAGGTGAAATTAAAGGAAAACATAATGAAGTAGCTTTTTCTGTTTTAAGTGCAGCAAATATTTTAACAAATAGTACTGCAGCCTCTCCTATGTTAAAACAAAGAATTAGTCAAAATGATTTTGAAGAAGCTATGACTTCTTTAAATCCATATATGACTACTAGTGAAGTTGTATTAACTAATGGTTTACAAATTGAACAAACAATTTTCGAAAGCGATGATCCTAATTATGAATTTAAGATGATTATTAAAGACAATAATAATGATATTGATTTTTATTATAACGAATATGATAAAGATGGTACTTTAGATCATTTTGATGATGATGACGATGATGAAATAGAAGAAGAATATCATATTAAAGGCATTTTTGTTATCGATGGTACAACCTACAATGTTACTGGAGACAAAGAATTAGAAAACGAAACTGATGAAAGTGAATATGAATTAACTTTACAAGTTGATTTAAATAGCAATAGCAAACTTATCATCGAACAACAAATTGAAACTGAAAATAATGAAGAAGAACAAAGTTTTGTATATACATTGATTGAAAATAATCGCCAATCATTTTCTGTTGAGCTTTCTTTTGAACAAGAAGTAAATAAAAATATGGTCGCTGAAATTAGTATTGAAAAACAAGGCCATGAAGCAGAATATGTTATTTTTAAATCAAATGATTCTAATTATGATTTTAAATTAAATTATGAAATAAACGATGAAGAAGGTAATATTAATGTTTCAATTATAAATGATGGCGCAGACTATCGATACGAAGAAACAAGACAAAATTTTTATATCGAATTACCAAGAAATTAAAAAAATTCCAATAAAATTCATTTTTCATTTGTTGAATAGGTGAAAAGGAGAAAATGAAAAATGAAAAAAACATTAAAAATCTTACTTCCAGTTCTTACAATCGGCATGTTAACTGGCTGCCAAATTTCCGCTAACAATTCTAGTCAAAACGGAGGCACCACTAATAACGGTAGCAATCCTTCAGCACAAAGCGAACAAGTATACGCTTTTGAAGCAATTACCAGTGCAGGTCTATTACATTCCTTAAATAATAATCAGGATGTTCTAGCAGTTAAAAAAGCAAAAGCTGATGAAACATTAGTGAGTCAAATAAAAGATTATCTTCCTAGTGTTGAAGCAGCATTAACTAATCAAAGTTTAATGACTTCAAGTGAAGTTGTTGCATCAGATCGAAATGAATATGCAACAAAAGTAATTATTACTTATACTGACATCGCATTTGTAAATCAAACTATGACGATGTATTATAATGAAACCGCTATACCTGATGATGATTTCGACGATGATTGGGATGATCAATTTGAAGAAGAATATGTGATTGATGGACTTATCATTATTGATGACGTAGAATATCAAATGTTTGGTAAAAAAGAATTAGATCAAGATGAATATGAAGTATCATTTACTTATCAAATTGATGAAAATAATTACATTAAAGTCGAACAAGAAATAGAAAATGATGAAAGTGAATTCAACTATACAGTTATTCAAAACCGTCGCAAAGTATATGAATATAGTTTAGAAGTAGAAGATAATAGTGTTGAATTAGAAGTAAAAGACCGTAATCTAGGTGTCGAAAAGATGGAATTTGAATTCCTAAAACGTGATAATAGAACATATATTATTGCTGAAGTACGACAAAATGGTGTCTCAAGCGAAATCGTTTTTGAAAAAGTTGTTGATGAATTAAATAATATAACTTATAACGTAATTTCTAATCGATAAAAAAATAATCAAACAAAGCAAGTGGCTAGCGATAGCCACTTTTTTAATGGTTTTGATTTTTGATAATTTAACTTATTGCATTAATTATAATTTTTTATCATAATAATAAAAGTTTAGTTTATTAAACTAAGGAGAGAGAAAAAAGATGTTTGAAATAGTTGATGAAACGGAATTATTCAAAAGACATCCGAATTTAAATAAATTACAGTTAGCGCACTTCTTAAATGATTGCTTCAAGATGGTAAAAAAAGACTTATTGAGCAAAAAATTAGCAGATGTTTATTCAAGTGATGATTATCCGAATGTTGAAATCCACTTAAATGACATTAATAATGGTATGTTATTTGCTTTATATCGCGATGGTTTAATTGGGGCAATTAGTTATTCAAAAGGAAATATTAAAGATGATTTTGGTTTAAGAAATGATCAAGAATATGATGATTTTATGACTAAAATAAATGTCGATAAAACTAATTATTGTACTTTGCATCGATTATTTGTTATACCAGAATATCAAGGGCAGGGGGTTGGTAAAGCTTTAATTAAAGAAGCTGAATCCAGGTTTAAAAATACAACAATTTTATTTTTAGTTTCGCCATTTAATATTCCTGCAATTAACATGTATGAAAAATTGGATTATCAAAATTTAGGCTCTTATCCATTTGCTTTTGGTAATTTTGTTGTCTTTAAAAAAGAAAATTGATTTGTTAAAATACTAATTATGAAAAAGAATATACTTATTTTTACTGCATTAGCAGCTTTGCTTTGTTCGTCTTGTGCGACTGTTACTACTTCATCTAGTTCTAGTTTTTCATCTTCAAGTGATGATTTAACTACAACTACATCTAGTACCACTTCATCAACTAGTACGACAACAAGCTATCCTACTTCAATAAGTGTTGATTCTAATCCAAATACATTAGATTTTTACGCTATAAATGATTTTCATGGTCATCTTCAAGAAAATATTAATAATTATGAGCCCGGTTTAGCGAGAATTAAAACTTATTTAAATTATGAAAAACAAAAAAATCCAGATGGTTTTGTTTTCTTAAGCAGCGGGGATACATTTCAAGAAACTTATGATTCTTCAATTAATAAAGGTGAAGTTATGGCTAAAGCTTTGCCTTTAATGGAATGTGAAACGATGACTTTAGGTAATCATGAATTCGATTGGGGAATTGATATTATAAAAAGAAATGCCGAATTTGCAGGGTCTTGTACATTTTTAGCAGCGAATTTGTATTATTATGATGAAGAAAATAAACAAGTATTAGACTTTGCTAGCGATATTGTTAAAGAATATAAAATAATTGAACGTGGCGATTTTAAAATCGGTATTATTGGTATTATCGGACAAGGACAAATTACTTCTATTACTTCCTCTATTTGGGAAGGATTAACCTTTTTAGAACCTACAGAAATTGTTAAATCATTATCTGACGAATTAAAAGGTGAATTAGGATGTGATGTAGTCGTTGTTAGTGCGCATGCTGGTTTTGGTGATTTAGGATATACTTTTGCTAATCAAGTTACATCTATATCTCCTGTTACTAATAAAAGATATATTGATGCATGTTTTACAGCGCATTCCCATGGCTTTGATGATAAATATGTTAATAACGTCCCATTTTTACAAAGTGGAAGTAAGGGTCAATATATTTCCCATATTAAATTAGAAGTTAAAGATGATGGCAGTGTAACAAGACTATACGCTCAAAGTGAACCTATCATGATGGATTTACCTCAAGATTATGAAATTCAATCTTATTTAGATTCTTATTTTGATGAAGCTTTCTATCAAGAAAAAGATGAAATAGTTGGCACTATTGAAGGCGCAAGTTATCTATCTAGATCTTTAGCGGGTAACTTACTCGCGTATACAACGTATGATTTATTAGAAGATGAAAATATTGAAGTTGATGTCGTTATGAATAATGGCGGAAGAAATTCTATTAATCTTTTTGATAATGGTGGAATTTCTTTAGGGTTAATTTATGATGCTTTACCATTTTTAAATACAACGTATGTTTCAAGTGTTAAGGGCAGTGAAATTATGTATGAAATAAATTATGGTAACACTTATTATGCACCAAATTTAACTCAAATTGATCCAAATAAATATTACACACTTGCGTGTATTGATTATTTATTACTACATAAAGATGTTGATAGAGAATATGATTATTTTCCAACATATGATGGAAATTATTCACATATAATTACCGATTATTCTTATGAAATTGTTTATGACTATTTTAAAGAAAATAAGACAATTTCAATATCTACTTTAAATAATGATGCTGGATTTAGTAATCTAGACTAAGATTTATTTAATAAATTGTTTATATTATTTATGATGGTGTTGACTTTATCTAAATCAAGACCATCATTTTTATTATTAACAAAAATATAATCAGCGTTTAACTTACTCTTTTCAATATATAAATCGTGCATCGGCTTAACGGTATCATAAAATTGTTTTAAAACACTTTCTTTTGTTCTTCCTCTTAAGACGATATCGCGATTAATACGTCGATTTAATCTAACATCCTCATCAGCGTCGACATATATTTTATAATCTGCAATTTCTAATAATTGTGGAAAATATAAAGCGAAAATACCATCGATTAATAATATTTGATTATATTTAATTTTAATTGTTTCATTGCTTCTTAAATGTAGTTTAAAATCGTATGTAGGAATAATAATATCATTTCCATTTTTATATTCATTTATTTTTTCTAATAGCAAAGATACTTCATAAGCATTAGGATCATCATAGTTGAGTTTACATCTTTGTTCAAAACTTAAATGTGAGTTGTTTTTGTAAAAGTTATCAATATTAATTAACGAAGCATTATTTATCATTTTTAAAATTGTATCGCAAAGTAAAGTTTTGCCACTGGCAGAACCTCCACCAATAAGAACAATTAAAGGCTTCATACTTTAACAACCTCCTTTAATATTTCAATAAGCATATTATGTTCGCGAACATTTAAAAATTCTAAAACACCATGATGGTTGTATGATCCTGTACCAAGATTGGGAGTAGGGCAACCTTTAAAAGAAAAAGTCGCTCCATCAGTGCCACCTCGAATGGGAATGAATTTATATGGAATATTTAAATTATTGTAAGCTTTTATAATTTTATCTAACACGCTTTTATTTTGATTAATAATTTCGGCCATATTTTTATATTGATATTTAATATTTAAATCCACATGAGATTTATTATATTTTTCTTCAACTATTTCTTTTGCTTTAACAAATTGATTTATTTTTTCTTCCAATTTTTCTTTATCAAAGTCTCTAACAATATAATTCATTGTTGTTAAAGATTCTTCACCATTAATGCTGTTTAAATGGTGAAATCCTTGATAATCTTGGGTTTTTGCAGGGATTTCATCAGGATTTAAAAGGTTATCAAATTCATTAGCTAATAAAATTGAATTAATCATTTTGCCTTTTGCTTCACCTGGATGAATATTAAAACCACTTATTTTTACAATAACACTAGCGGCATTAAAGTTTTCATAACTAATTCCATAAGGAGTATCGCCATCAATCGTATAAGCATAATTTGCTTTAAAAATTTTATTATCAAAATGATCTGCGCCTCTTCCTATTTCTTCATCACAAGTAAATAAAATTGATATAGGAACATGTTTAAAATCTTTGTTAGTAGCGATATATCTTATTAAATTCATAATAATAGAAATACCAGCTTTATCATCCGCGCCTAACAATGTTGTTCCATCGGTAGTTATTAAAGTATCACCAATAAAATCATTTAAAATATGGAAATCGTTTTTAGATAAAATAACATTATTTTTTAAAATGATATCTTGTCCAGAATAATTATTAATGATGTTAGGTTTAACATCTTTTCCTGATACTTCTAAAGCGGTATCCATATGGGCATTAAAACCGATAGTGTCATAACCTTTTTCACCTTCAATAAATAAGTGGACTTGACCAAATTCATCAATATAAGCATTATTAAAACCTAACTTTTTTATATCATTAAGTATTTCTTTAGCAAGATTAAGTTGTTTAGCGCTGCTAGGAGAAGTTAAACTTGTATCATCACTTTGTGTATCTATTTGGACATATTTTAAAAAATAATCTAATTTATTTAAATCATTATCCATTTTTGTCATCCTTATTTAAATTTAATATTTTATCTACGCCAGTAAGTTCAAAAAAGTAGGGCAATTGTTCGCACCATTTACAAAAAACATGCCATTCTTTTAATTTATGGAATCTTCTTTGTAAATACATAGTTTTAAGTTGTTGATAATTAGTAGTCATTGTCGCACCTAAACAAAATCCACATGGTAGTGACGCGACAATCTTTCTCCAAAGTACAACTTTATTTGGATCATCATTATTTAATTTTAAATATTCATCAATAAGACTTTTAACAATTTCAATAACCCTTTCATCAGTGTCTTCAACACATTGATTTTTGACATCAAATTTTAATAAACAATGCATAGTGGATTGGCTTGAAACATAATCAAACCAATGATATCTTTGTGCTTGTTTCCAAAAATATAATGGAGCGGTCAAATCCATTTGAACAATTATTCCTTTTAAAAAATTATCATGTCCTTGTCCATTTAAGGTTTGTCCTAATTTAAATGCACGATTAAAATCTTTTTCATTGACATCATTACGATCAAATATTGTTCGCATTGGATTCCCAGATGCTTTAATTGATTTTTCTATTCCATAGACTTCAGTATTTTCAATTTTAAATTCCATTTTTTTAATTTTCTCCTTTACAAATTTGAATTAAATTTTCATATAAAGCAAGACGAGTCAATAATCCAACACCACCAGGGACAGGAGTTTGTAAGGCGACTGGTAAATCTTTTAATGCATCACCTTTTAATCCGTTTTCGCTTCGATTAATACCAACATCTACAACAACTGCATCTTTTTTATAAGAAAAACGATTATCTAAAAAGCTTTCTTTTCCAATTGCTATAACAATAATATCAGCATGACTAATATAAAACTTCATATCTTCAAATGTTGTTTTTGAATGTAAAATTGTCGTATTACAATTTTCTTTTAATAACAATTTAGCCATTGGTTTACCAACAATATTACTTCTACCAATTACAACTGCATTTTTAGATGATAGTGTTATATTTTCGTGTTTAAGGTAATTTATAATTCCCTGTGGAGTGCATGGATTTAATTTACTTAATGGGTGAAAACCATCTACATCTTTTAAAGGTGAAATGGCTAATTTTATTTTTTCTTCATCAATATGTTTACCTAATGGAAGTTGAACAATAATCCCATCAATTGATTCATCATCATTATATTGTTTTATAATATCTAATAAATCGTTTTGACTAATATTTTTATCTAATTGTAGCAATTTAGCATCTATATCTAATTCTTTTGCATCTTTTAATTTACCTTTGATATATGCTTTGCTTGCTTCATCCTCATTAGCGTTAATAATAATTAAAGAAGGTTTTCTTTTTAATGATAAAACTATATTTTTTAATTCTTGTTTTCTTTTTAAAACATATTCTTTGATAGTCATTTTATTTAATCTCTATTTTTATATCTTTTCCTTGATATTTTCTTAATTTGATACCTGCAAGTTCTAACATCTTTTTAGAAGCTTGTGTCGTAATTTGATTTTCATATTTATTGTCTAAATAAACAACTTCTTTAATTCCAACTTGAATTATTGCTTTAGCGCATTCGTTACAAGGAAATAAAGTCACATATAAAATACAATTTTTCAAAGCAGAACCATTTCTAGTATTTAATATTGCGTTAAATTCAGCGTGGCAAACATACAAATATTTACTATCTAATCCTTCTCCTTTGTTCCACGATAAATTTTCTTCATCAATATGTCTTGGCATGCCATTATAACCAATTGAGACAACTTTATTATCTTCATCGACAATGCACGCACCGACTTTAGTGTTTGGATCTTTACTTCTTAAAGAACTTAAAAGGGCTATGCCCATAAAATATTCATCCCAGTTTATATTATTCGTTTTCATATTTTTTATTTTAGCAAAAATAATATTATAAATATATATTTAATTAATAAATTAATTAATTTTTATTTATTAGATAGATATTTAACATAGAAAGTGTCATAATTATTTTATGGATTTTGTTGGTATTGAAAAACTTTCATTAGTTGATTATGATGGCAAAATATCTTGCATTTTATTTGCTAAAGGTTGCAATTTTTTATGTCCGTTTTGTCATAACAGCGAATTAGTCTTAGGAAAGATTAATTCCTTCATACCATTTGAAGATATATTAAATTATTTAAAATCAAGAAAAAATGTTTTAGACGCTGTTGTAATAAGTGGTGGAGAACCAACTTTAATGGATGACTTAAAAGATAAAATTATTCAAATTAAAAAGCTTGGTTTTTTAATTAAACTTGATACAAATGGAACAAGATTTGAAGTTTTACAAGACCTAATTAATTCTAATTTAGTTGATTATGTCGCTATGGATGTAAAAAATGATTTAAATTCTTATCAATTGACAATTAATAAAAATGATTTTGATTTAACTGATGTTATTAAAAGTATCAATCTATTATTAGAAAATAGAGTCGATTATGAATTTCGCACTACTTTAGTTAAAGAATTCCATAATGAAGAATCTATTATTAATATGGCAAAAATGCTAAAAGGCGCTAAAAGGTTATATTTACAAAAATTTATATCAAGTGAAAATTGTTTTAATAAAAATCTTCATCCTATAGAAAAAGAAGTATCTTTACATTATGTAAAAATACTTTCAGATTATATTGATCAAGTTGAATTAAGAGGTTATTGATTTAAATATTTAACTGCATTTATCGCACTAATAGAGCCTTCACTACAGGCATTTATTACTTGGCGAATATCTTTTTTAATTGTATCACCACAAGCAAAGACACCTTTTAAAGAAGTCTCCATATTATTATTTGTTAAAATATAACCTTGATCTAATTTAATTATATTTTCAAACCTTTTGTTATCTGAAATTTGACCAATTGCAATAAAGACATTATTTGTATTTATTTTAATAATTTCACCAGTTTTAGTATTTTTAAAAACTAAACCTTGTAAATTATTTTCACCTATATATTCAATTAAAGACATATTATAATTTATAAATATTTTTTCACTATTGAGTACTTTATTTTGCAATATTTCATCACCAAATAAATGATCAAATAGGCAATACATATTAACTTTTGGACAATAGCTTTCTAACATTAAGGCATATTGTAAAGCACTATTAGCGTCACCAATAATATTTACTTCTTCGCCTTTATAAAATGGACCATCACATGTCGCACAATATGAAATGCCATGACCAATTAATTTTTCCTCATTTGGCAAATTTAAAGTTCTATGCTTAACTCCATTAGCAATAATAACTGCACCAGCTTCATATTGTTTAAAATTAGTTTTAATAAGAAATTTCTTTTCTTCTAATTTAACAATTTCTAAAACTTCATCAAGTTCAAAATCTACACCTAAATTATTAATTTGACTAAACAAATTATCAGCAAATTCTAATCCAGATATTTTTTCAATACTAGGATAATTTTCTAAGCGTGGTGAAGTAGCGATTTGCCCACCAAAAGATTCTTTTTCGATTATTAATACTTTTTTATTTTCTCTTAAAGCGTATAAAGCAGCACTCATCCCTGACGGGCCGCCACCAACGATTACAATATCATATCTCATTAGGCTTGAGCCTCGATAAATCCTTTGATCTTGCTTGCATTATCATAAAGTTGATAATGTTGTCCATCTGGAATTAATAATGTTGGTGCTTTTCTAATATCATATTTTAAGGCTAAAAGTTTTCCTTGTTCATCTTCAACATTAATTAATTGATATTTGATATTAGCTTTATCTAATAACATTTTAGCTAATTTACAATTTGGACAAGTAGAAGTTGTAAATAACATTGGTATTTGGATATCGTTAGTTTCTTTTGTTAAAACGACATCATCAATTCCATTTTCTTTTAAACTATGTGTAAGATGTGAATGTTCTAAATCGTAAGTTTTTCTATTTTTAAATTCTTCAGCCTTACCATCATTCCAGTTTTGAACAGGACGATAATATCCGGTAATTCTTGAATAAACCTCAGTTTTTTGATGGCATATTGGACATTCATATTCCTCACCATTTATATAACCATGATCTCGACAAACAGAGTAGGTAGGTGAAATTGTATAATATGGAAGATGATAATTTTCTGCGATTTTTCTAACTAAATTCATACAAGATTTCCATGATGGAAGTTTTTGTCCTAAGAAAGCATGGAAAACAGTGCCAGATGTATATAATGTTTGAAGTTCATCTTGAATATCTAAAGCTTTAAAAATATCATCAGTGTATCCGACTGGCAAATGGCTAGAATTTGTATAATAAGGTGTCTTATTATCTTCACTTGCAGTAATAATATCTGGATATCTTTCTTTATCGTGCTTTGCTAGACGATACGCAGTTGATTCAGCTGGAGTAGCCTCTAAATTATATAAATCACCATATAATTCTTGATAATCAGATAGTCTAGTACGCATATGATTTAAGACTTCTTTTGTAAATTTTATCGCTTCTGGATTAGTTAAATCTTTTTTAATCCAACGAGCATTAAGACAAGCTTCGTTCATACCTACTAAACCAATAGTAGAGAAGTGGTTATTAAATGTGCCTAAATATCGTTTTGTATATGGATATAATCCAGCTTCTAGTAATGCAGTAACTGTATTTCTTTTAACTTTTAAACTTCGTGCAGAAATATCCATAATCTTATCTAATCGATGATAAAAATCTTGTTCATCAGTGCTTAGATAAGCAATACGAGGCATATTAATTGTAACTACACCAATAGATCCAGTTGATTCTCCACTTCCAAAGAATCCGCCAGATTTCTTTCTTAATTCTCTTAAATCTAATCTTAAACGACAGCACATACTTCTAACATCACTTGGTTCCATATCGCTGTTAACATAGTTACTAAAATATGGGGTACCATATTTAGCAGCCATTTCAAATAATAATTTATTATTTTCTGTTTCAGACCAGTCAAATGTACGTGTAATAGAATAGGTTGGAATTGGATATTGGAAACCACGACCATTTGCGTCTCCTTCAATCATAATTTCAATAAAGGCTTTATTGATCATTGCCATTTCTTTTACACAATCTTTATATTTAAAGTCTAATTCTTTGCCACCAACAATAGCGTTTAATTCTGCCATATCATTTGGAACAACCCAGTCAAGAGTAATGTTAGTAAATGGTGCTTGAGTACCCCAACGTGAAGGAGTGTTGACACCAAAAATAAATGATTGTATGCATTGTTTAACTTCTTTATAAGTTAAATTGTCTACTTTAACAAATGGCGCGAGATAAGTATCAAAACTTGAAAAAGCTTGAGCACCAGCCCATTCATTTTGCATAATACCTAAAAAATTTACCATTTGATTACATAAAGTAGATAAATGCTTTGCAGGTGCAGAAGTAATTTTGCCCGGAACACCACCTAAGCCTTCTTGAATTAATTGTTTTAAACTCCATCCAGCACAATATCCTGTTAACATAGATAAATCATGTAAATGAATAGCAGCACTTCTATGAGCATTAGCAATTTCTTCATCATAAACTTCACTTAACCAATAATTTGCAGTAATTGCTCCGCTGTTACTTAAAATTAATCCCCCAACTGAATATGTAACAGTTGAATTTTCTTTAACACGCCAATCAGTTACATTAATATAACTATTTACAACATCTTTATAATCCAAAACCGTTGATTTCATATTACGCATTTTTTCATGTAACTTACGATATAAGATATATGATTTTGCAACATCAGAATACCCAGCTTTAGATAAAACTTCTTCTACACAATCTTGAATATCTTCAACAGATATTATATTATCCTTTAATTTTGGTTCAAATTCAGAAGTTACCTTTAATGCTAAAAAATCAATAACATTATCATCATAAGTTCTTTCTACTGAATCAAAAGCTTTTTTTATTGCTTCTTTAATTTTTAAAATATCAAATCCTACTATTTTTCCTTCTCTTTTTCTTACTTTATACATTTTAATCCTCCTCCAATACTAAGATAAAGCCCGAATTTCCATATTAGGAAAACTACCTTTCAAATTATCATTTATCATCAAAAGCTCATCATGAGAAAACCCATGTAAACTATGATTAATAACATCTTCACTATCTTCAAAATTTTGCAAATAATATTTACATTTATTTCCAATATATTCACATATTTTTCTTAAATCATCAATTGTATGTAATTCTTTTACTATTGTAGTTCTAAACTCATAATCAATATTACTATTTTTTAAAATATTTATACTTTCTTCAATATTTTTTAATAAAATATTTTTACCCACCGTTAATTTATATTTTAAAAATATATTCTTAATATCCATAGCAACATAATCAATTAAATTTTCATCAATTAGTTCTTTTAGAACTTTTGGATTACTACCATTAGTATCAAGTTTAACAAGCAAACCTAAATCTTTTATTTTTTTTATAAAGCACTTAATATCTTTTTGAACTAATGGTTCACCCCCGGTAATAACAACACCATCTAAAATATTTTTTCTTTTATTTAAGTATTCAAATATTTCATCTTCACTAATTTTACCCTTATCACATGGTATTAAACTAGAATTTTGACAAAACGAACAATTAAAATTACAACCCTTAGTAAAAATGGTGCAAGCTACCTTTTTAGGAAAATCTAATAATGTAACTTTTTGTAATCCTTCAATATAAATCACTTTACCACCACCTTTACTACTTTTACCTTTTCTTTTTCTAATTCCTTTATATAATCTTTTATTTTAGTTTTATTTCTATCAACATTTAATACTAAATTCAAACTACAAATTCTTTGATATTTTACTATATATTGATATAAAGCTTTATTACTTAAATCATTAAACAAACTACTTAAACTAGAATAAAAATCTTTTTTCAAAATCTCTATATTTCCAACCATAGCTTTATCTAATGCTAATAAATTTTTATTTACTATTTTTGAACTTTCCTCTGCTAAAATAAAATTTAATTTTAAATCAGATTTATATTTATTTGTTTTTTCTTTCATAAATTCAACAATTTTTAAACCAAAATCCAATTTAACAACAGCTTTTTCAGAAACATCAAATAAAGCATCTAAACATTCTACCAAACCAGAAAAATTAATACATAAAACTCCATTTTTTAGAACTTTCCTTACTTTTTGATTACAATCAAGTTTTTTAGAGTCAAACAATATATTATTTTCAAAAATACCATTAAAATTCTCTTTATATAAACTAGATTGAAAATCATATCTTTGTATTAATTCATTTTTAGACAATTCTAATAAATCATCAAGTTCAGCAAAAAAGTCATTTATACTTTCCTTATTATATTTTAATCCTAGCCTAGCCAAGTTAATTGTAATTGATGAATTAAGTATTCTACCTCGAGATGTTTGTAAATCATTATTAACATTTTCATTAATTATAATTTGATTACTAAACGTTTCTAAATAATCATCGTATTCATTATTATCTAAATATAAAATAATAACATTATTTTTATTGTAAACCTCATCTACTATATAATCTAATGAAGTATTTTTTTTCACCTTACAAATAGTAGCAATCTTTTTAAAACTAATTTTATTTAAAATTTCAAAATATTTTTCTTTAAAATACATTGATTCAAAATCATCAATTTCACTTAAACTAATTGATAAAGAAGTATCACTATATTTTAAATAATTACTATTAAAGTTTTTTAACAAAAGCTCAATATTTTTTAACAATTTAGCTTCTATATAATCATTAGTTATTCTATATATATCCCAAAAATAATTTTTTATTTTTTCATTTGGTAAAATTGCATCAAAAGCATCAATATTTATTTTAATAGTATTATTCTCAACTAATACATTTTTTAAATCATTAAAATCAAAAAATTCATATATTCCTAATACTTTAAAAAAACACTTTAAATTATCCAAAAATTTATTATTAAAATCAGAAATCATTACATTTTTATATATTTGATCTAAATTTGAAATAGTTTGTTCGCCATATTGTTCACTTTTAAATCTATTTACTATATTTAATATTTTTAAAGTAATTTCATCAATATCATTTGATTCGATACTACTAAAATCTAAATGAGATGAAGAAGTGGTTTTTAATGCATAAGATTTTAAATCATCAATATAAATTCTCCCCTCTTCATGGGCACGAACATATTTTGATTCTAAAAGATAAGCTTTGGCAAATTCCTGAGAAATGGTCTTTCCAAAATTTAACAACAAATCGTCAGGATTAGCATTCTTAGAATTTTTAGCAGTCAATCCTATTTTTTCAATAGCTTTAACAAACTTATGTTGTTCTTTTACCGAAAAAGCTTCTCTTGAAGCGGCTCTACGCAACCGATATTCATTAAATTTTTTATATACATCATGATATCCGGCTTTTTTAAGCACATTTTCAATAATGTCTTGTATATCTTCAACATTAATGGTTTTTCTATTTTCATAAGATTCAACTATAAATTTTAAAACTTGATTATAAACTCTATTTATTTTTTTTTCATTATTTATTTCGTTTTCATCACTACTATCAAAAGCTTGTTTAATAGCAACAGCTATTTTAACACTATTAAATGATACTCGTTGACCACTACGTTTAACTACTACTAAATTTTCTAAAACTGTGCTATTTTCCATTTCTCTTAACCTCAAATTAATTATAACAAATCGTCATATAATTGCAATGTTTTTTTTTACCATTTTTTTAACATTTTTTTATTATTTTAAATTTTATCTTTAATTTTTAGAAAAAAAAACATTTTAAATATATTGTAAATCTATGTAAATATTATACAAATAAATTACATATTTTAACAAATAATAAAATTCAAATAACTTAAATAAATTTTTACTTGTCAAAATAAACAATTTATGTTAATATATTAATACAAATTGACATGGCGATGTAGCTCAGTTGGCTAGAGCATCCGGTTCATACCCGGCAGGTCGTGTGTTCGAATCACACCGTCGCTACCAAATTAAAATTTAACTCCATGTTTTTGGAGTTTTTAATTTGGAAAATTATCTATAACTTATTTTTAAAATGTGTTATACTTTTGAAAGTAAAGGAATAAATAATATGTAAGAAAAAGTTAATAAAATAATGAATATTATGGAAGGTATTCAATACGGATTTAAAGATAAG
This sequence comes from uncultured Bacilli bacterium, assembly GCA_944372545.1. Classification (GTDB taxonomy): domain Bacteria; phylum Bacillota_I; class Bacilli_A; order RF39; family UBA660; genus SIG200. The sequence goes on from CALVZO010000041.1 coordinate 16,548, forward strand.
ATGGGTAATAATTTAATAGATGATGAAAATGAGTGGAATAATGAATTTAATAATTTTTATTACTTACAAAGTGCTTCAGAACTTTTAAAAAGTAAATGTGGTATATGTTGGGATCAAGTAGAATTAGAAAGATATTTATTTAATCAAAATAATATTAAATGTAAAACTTATTTTATTTTTTTAGATGGCAAAGATTATTTGCCTTCGCATACATTTTTAGTTTACATTTGCAATAATAAATATTATTGGTTTGAACACTCTTGGACTGAGTACAAAGGAATACATAAATATAATAGTGAAATAGATTTATTAAATGATGTTAAATAAAATTTCAAAAAGAACATTATATATTAAAAAATGCTAATATTTACTTATATGAAAATGAAAAACCTAAGTCACATCTTCGAAGTAATGAGTTTTATCAATATATAGAAAATCAAAAGAGAATATATTTATAATTTTTTGTCAACAACATGTAAATTATGTCAAAATTGCCCAAATAATGTTATAATTATGTTATTCTAATACAGAAAGCGAGTTAGATATGGAAAATTTAATTATTGGTATAATGAATAAATATGGTTATATTGGTATTAGTTTATTAATATTAATCGAAAATATATTTCCTCCAATACCTAGTGAACTAATATTAACTTTCGGGGGATTTATGACTATTGAAAGTAATATGACTATTCTAGGAGTTATTATTGCTTCTACTATTGGTAGTGTAGTCGGGGCGATTATTTTATATTATTTAGGAATGATTTTAAATAAAGAAAGATTAATAAAAATTGTTAAAAGTAAATATGGAAAATTACTTAGAATTAAACCTAAAGATATTGAATCTGCAGACCATTGGTTTGATACAAAAGGAAATAAAACGGTTTTTTTCTGTCGCTTTGTTCCTGTAGTTCGTAGTTTAATAAGTATACCTGCCGGTATGAGTGAGATGCCATTATTAAAATTCATTATTTATACTATAGTAGGTAGTGCCATATGGAATACGGCATTAGTTTTAGTCGGGGCTTTTGCGGGAGATAAAAGAGATTTAATTTTAGAAATAATTGATAAAGTTTCAATATTTATTGTGATATTTATAGCAGTAGCGTTCTTTGTAGTAGTGTACCTTTTCTACAAAAAAAGACTTAAAAAAAGAAGGAAAGCAAATGACTAAAGAGAAAATCATTATTGATATTACAAATGAATCAGATTTATATTGTCCTTATAACAAATCGGAAGTATCTTCTAATTTAATTAACTATATAATTGATACGGCTAAATATATTCCAGTAAATAAAGAAATTGTTTTAGTAATCAATAAAAAAGGTAATTATGATGTTGCTTCTTTAATCAAAAAGGGTTTTGAAAAAGAATTAAGTAAAAGAATTAAAGAATATCGTATAGATAATATAAAACAATTAACTTATCTATTTTTAGGAATAATTCTTTTAATCATATATACATTTATCAATGAAACAGTATTTAAAGAAATTGTTTTAATTGGTGGCTGGGTTATGATTTGGGCAACAGTGGAATTTGAAGTTTTTGCAGAAAGAAGAAATGTACTTGCAAGAAGATTAATTACAAAATTAATGAATAGTCAAATAATTGAAAATAGCGAGAAATAACTTTATTTTATTTGCAATAGAGTATTCTTTATGATAACATTTTGTTTAGGTGGTAAAATTGGAAAAAAGTAATAAATGGATTTTAATAATTTTAATTATATTAACATGTGTAGTAGTAGGTTTTTGCTTTTATTCTGTTATAAAAAATAATGATTTAAAAGATAGTGATGCAAGTAAATTTTATCATGAATATACAGAATATAATGGAAAAATTAATGATAGTAATGGTCTTAGTTATGTTAATGTCAATATAAATGATACTAATAATATTAAGTATTTAACAAGTAAAGAAGCAATTGAGTTACTTGAAAGTGGAACGGGAGTTATTTATTTTGGGTTTCCAACTTGTCCTTGGTGTCGTTCTTTAGTAAGCCCGCTTTTAGAAGTAGCACAAACTAAAAATGAAACAATTTATTATTTAAATATTTTAGATATGCGTTCATCTTTCTCGTTAAGTGAAGGGAAAATTAGTAAAACTAGTGAAGGCAGTGAAAAATATTATCAAATACTAGAGTTATTAGATGAATATTTAGAAGAATTTGTTTTAGAAGATGAAGCCGGTAACACTTATGATACAGGTGAAAAAAGATTATACGCCCCATCTTTAGTCGCAGTAAAAGATGGAGAAGTAACTTCTTTTCATGAAGGAACTATAGATAGTCAAAATTCTGGTTATGATGAATTAAGTGAAGAAGAGTTAAATGAATTAAAACAAATTATTACCAAACTAATTGATAGTAAGAATACTAGTGTATGTACTAACGATAAATGTTAGTACTTTTTATTTGGCTAATTAAATGTTATAATTGAGATATAGATAATAAGGGTGATTTCATATGGCCAAAAAAAATAAAGAAAGAATAATTTTAGAAGATGTTGAATTAAAGCCGCAAGTTATTGGGTATACATATCAAAAGAAAAGTAATTTAGGAAGAGTTATTTTTATATTTATTGTCTTTGGACTTGCTATTTTTTTTATAAATGATATAAGTGTATATATTAATAATCTTTTAGGAAAAAATTCAGCCTCAACAATAGTTGATGGTACAATACCTAATAAAGATAATAATGAAAATGATAATATTCCTGCTAATGAGGTGGTCTATAATTTATTTTCCAATACACTTACTATAACTGAAGGAAATATTATTTTAAATAATTTTAATTTTCTAAATAATACCCTTACTTTTGATGTTAATAATAATACAAACACTAATATAGATTTAAGTAGTAAAAAATATTTTTTAGAAACTTATACAGAAAATAGAACATTATTAGAAAGACATAAATTAGATATTGGTAGTATTACTTCAAGCGGAAAAATAAGTTATGAATTTGCCTTAAATTATAGTTTTTATTATCTAGTTTTAGAAGAAAAAACAATTGATGATTATCCAAATATTACTTTAATTGAAGATGATACAAAAGCAAGTAATCTTACTTGTAAAAAAGATAATGAAGAAATAGTATATACATTTAGAAGTAGTGAATTATATGAGATAAGACATACAATATCAGAAAATGATCCAACAAAAGAAGGATATTATCTAAACTATACTACTTATCAAAATAAAGTATCAACATATAATAATATTAATGGGATAACTGCTACATTTAATGGTAACTTAAATGGTTATACTGCAGTATTTTCCCTTAATTTACAAAACACTGATTTAAGTAATGTTTCAGAAAAATATTATTATGCTTTTAGAGAAGTGCCAAAAGTAGTTAATTTTGAAATGGAAACTTATGGTTTTACATGTGAATAAGGAGTCTTATGAAGTTACAATTAGAAGATTTTGAAGGACCATTTGATTTATTACTGCATTTAGTAAGAGTATCAGAATTAGATATATATAAAGTAAATATTAAAGACATTATTAATCAATATATTGATTTTATAAATTCACAGGAAGATTATGATATTGACTCTAGTAGTGAATATTTAGTAATGGCTTCCGAATTAATTCATTTAAAAAGTAAAATGTTAATTAATATTCAAGATGAAGATAATGAAGAAAGCGAATATAATATCAATAGTGAAGAAGATTTAAGAATTAAGTTAATTGAATATGAAAAATATAAAAATATGTCTGATACTTTCAAGTTACTTGAAGAAAATAGAAAAAATTATTACACTAAAATACCAGAAAGTTTGAAAGATTATAGTGATAATGATAAAATTATCAATAGTGATGTTTCTTTAAATGATTTAATAAATGCTTTTTTAGAAATGCAAAAGAGAGTTAGTTATGAAAAACCAATTACCACTAAAGTTACAAAAAAAGAGTATAGTGTAAAAGAAAGAATAAAAGAAATAAGAGGTTTATTAAAAGTAAAAGGGAAAATATTATTTACTGAGTTATTTGATATATTAACTAAAGAAAATATAGTAGTTACTTTTTTATCTTTATTAGATATGAGTAAAAATAATGAAATTATATTAAAACAAGATAAAATGTTTAGTATGATTATAATAGAAAGTAAGTGAGTTATGAATTTAATTGGAGTTTTGGAAGGTTTACTATTTGTTGTTGGTGATGATGGAGTTACATTAAAGACTATTTGCGAAGTTTTAGGGGTAGATGAAAGTACTGCTAAAGATTTACTTATTGAATTAAAAAGAGAATATGAAAATGCTAATCGGGGTATAAGGGTAAGTTTTTTAGGAGAAACTTTTAAATTGACAACAAAAAAAGAACATAAAGAATATTATCAAAAATTAGTGAAAGAGAAAAATGAGGAATTATCTCAGTCCCAATTAGAAGTTTTAGCAATTATTGCTTATAATGAACCAATTACAAGAATAGAAATAGATGAAATAAGGGGAATAAATAGTACTTATATTGTAAGGAAATTATTAAGTAGAGATTTAATTAAAGTAGTAGGTAAGAGTGATTTACCCGGAAAACCTAATATGTATAGAACAACTAGATTATTTTTAGATTTATTTGGTTTATCTACTTTAAATGATTTACCAGATATGCCCAATATTGAAGAAAATGAAGAAAAAGATTTATTTAGTAAAATTAGTAACTAGTATAGATAATAATTATTTGTTATGCTATAATTAGTTTACTTGCTTGTGTGGCGGAATAGGTAGACGCACAGCACTCAAAATGCTGCGGTTATATAACCATGAGAGTTCGATTCTCTCCACAAGCACCATAAGAAAATTAGTCGAACTAAATAATAGTTCGTTTTTTGATGTCTTAAAAATAAAAACACCGATTATCAACAAAAAATAACTTCTAAAAATAAAGACATTTTATCAGAATTTTGATACAATAATAATATAATTTAATAAGTTGTAGGAGTGATAAAATGGACATATTTATTCCCGATATGTATGTACAAAGTATTTATACAATTAATTATAAAAAATTAAAAAAAATAGGTATTAAATGTTTATTATTTGATTTAAATAATACTTTAGTTAGTTACGAGTGTGACTATCCTGATAAAAAATTACAAGAGTTTATTTATAATTTAGAAAGAGATTTTAAAGTTATAATTGTATCTAATAGTAATAAAAATAGAGTAAGACCATTTAAAGAAAAATTAAATGTTGATTCATCTTTTTCTTCCAAAAAGCCAATGAAAACTAAGTTCAAAAAAATTATGAATTTATATAATTTTAAAGATACGGAAATAGCCATGATAGGAGATGAAATACTTACTGATATTTGGGGTGGAAACAAAATGGGATTTACGACTATTTTAGTAAATGGTATTAGTGAAATAGAGCCAATTCATATGCAAATAATAAGAAAAGTAGAAAAGAGAATAATTAAAAATTTAAATAAAAAGGGAATTTTATTTAAAGGAGAATATTATGAGTAAGTGTATTGGTTGTGGAATAAAACTTCAAAATGAAAATATAAATGCTCTAGGGTATACAAAAAAATTAGATAATTTATATTGTGAAAGATGTTTTAAAACAATTCATTATAATAAGGAAATAAAAGTTTCTAATCAAGATAATTATCAAATAGTAGATAAAATAAATAAATTAGGTTTATTTACAATATTTATAACTGACATATTACATTTAAATGAAGAGTTAATTAAATTATTTAAAAGCTTTAATAATAAGAAAGTATTAGTTATTAATAAAAGTGATATAATACCTAAAAATTTAAAATTAGAACATTTAACTTTAAATATAAAAGAAAGTTATAATATTAATAATGATATATTTTTTATTAGTGCAAAGAGTAAAAATAATATAAATAAAATTATTAAGTTAATTGAAGAAAATAAAAAAGTTATTTTATGTGGTGAAACTAGCAGTGGAAAATCTACTTTAATAAATAGTTTAACAGATAGTCTTTTAACTACAAGTAAGTATAATAATACAACATTAGATTTTATTAAAATTAAATACTTAGATTATATTATTTATGATAGTCCAGGTTTTATTGTAAGTAATTTTAAAAATGTTGAAAAATATAGACTACTTACAAAAACATTAAATTCTAAATATATTTATGATATAGGAGGTATAAAAATAACAGGTGATGGTAATATAACTTTATTTTTACCTCATGATTATTTATTAAGTAGTAAAAAAGATAATTCAAGTTTAATATATGAATTAGATATAAAGAGTGTTAGTGATATAATACTTCCAAATGGAGGATTTATATTTATAAAAAATAATATGAAATTAAAAGTTAGTCAAGAATTGGAGATAAGAAAATCAATAATAGGTAGGTAGTAGTATGAGTGTTATCAAAGTAATGAGTGAGAATTTAGCCAATAAAATAGCAGCGGGAGAAGTTGTTGAAAAATGTGCATCAGTTGTTAAAGAATTAGTAGAAAATAGTATTGATGCAAAGGCTAAAAATATCAAAATAGAATTAAAAAAGGGCGGATTAGAAGAAATAACTGTAATTGATGATGGTATTGGAATGGACGAAGAAGATGCCGCTTTAGCATTTCAAAGACACGCAACTAGTAAAATTTATAAAGATGATGATTTATTTTTTATTGATACCCTAGGTTTTAGAGGTGAAGCCTTACCATCTATTGCAAGTGTGTCTGAAGTTTTATTAGAAACTTGTCAAAAAGATGTTGGGACACTTATTCATATTAAAGGAGGCATTTTCCAAAATAAAACAGCCTCACCAGCAAGAATTGGGACAAAAATTACCATAACGAATTTATTTTATAATACACCAGCAAGATTAAAATATTTAAAAAGTGAACAAACAGAACTTGCTAACACAGTAGCGTTTATTGAAAAATTATCTTTAGCAAAACCAAGTATTTCCTTTACTCTTTTAAATAATGAAAAAGTAGTAGTTAAAACAAGTGGTAGTAATAATTTACTTAAAGCAATTCATGAAATATATGGATTAAATATATCAAGTAATATGTTAGATATATATGCTTTAAATGATGATTTTGAAATAAAGGGCTTTATTTGTAAACCGGAATTATTAAAATCAACAAGAAGTCATATGACAACTTTTATTAATGGGAGAGTTATCAGAAATAATGAAATAAATAAAGCCATAAATGATGCTTATTATACTTATAAACCAGACGGAAAATATCCTGTAGTGGTTATCAATATTGAAACAGATCCAACTTTAGTAGATGTTAATATTCACCCAACTAAACAAGATGTTAAATTAAGTAAAATAGGGGATTTATCAAAATTATTATATGATACAATTAAAAATAGATTATATCAAAGTTTATTAATACCTAAGGGTATAAAAGAAGAGAGTGTTAAAAATACAGATTTTTTAAATATAAGTAATGAATTATCTAATAATAATTTCTTAAAAATAGATAGTGATTTAATAAATAAAAATGATTTAGAAGAAACAGAATCATTTAAGCAAACAACTTTTGATTTTGGAGAAGATACTTATGAAAATTCTGTAAAAAATGAAGAATTTAAAAAGTTAGTATTGTATCCAGTTGGTATTGCCCATGGAACTTATATAATTTGTGAAAATGATGAAGGTATGTATTTAATTGATCAACATGCTGCGCAAGAGAGAGTTAATTATGAAAATTATTTAGATAATATAAAAAAAGAAGAAATTACAATAACAGATTTATTAATACCGATAAGTATTGAATTTAGTAATGCTGATTATATAAAATTTATGTCAAATAAAGATAAATTTACTAATTTAGGTTTTTCTTTTGAAGAATTTGGGATTAATACTATAATAATTAAAAAACACCCAACTTGGTTAAAAACTGGTTATGAAGAAGTAAGTATTAGAAAAATAATTGATTTAATAATAAATTTAGATAATAATTTTGATATTTATAAATTTAGAGAAAATGTCGCAATAACTTTAGCATGTAAAATGGCTATTAAGGCTAATGAACATATTTCAATGTTGGAAATAGAAGGATTACTGAAAAATTTAGTTAAATGTGATAATCCTTATAATTGTCCTCATGGAAGACCAACAATAATTAAGTTTAGTATATATGATTTAGAAAAAATGTTTAAAAGAGCAATGAATTAAGATAATTATTATTTTTATTAGTTTGATTAAGTTTATGAATTTCTTGCAAAATAAATTAATGTATTATAGAATATAATTAATGAAAGGAAATTAATTATGTTAGAAAATATATTATATTTAATTGGTGGTTTAGTTGTTGGTATTATTTTAGGTTTTTTAATATCGCGTTTTATAATGAAAAAGTATTTAGAAAAAAATCCACCGATTAATGAAAAAATGATTGAAGTTATGATGAGTAGTATGGGAAGAAAACCTAGTCAAAAGCAAGTAAAACAAGTAATGAATCAAATGAATAGATTTAAATAATCTTGTAATTTTAAAATAATTTTGTTATAGTTAATTAAATCGATGAAGAAAGATTAGTAATTATATTTGTGTTTTTGTAGAGAGTTAGTGGTAGGTGCAAACTAATAAACAGATATAATGAATCTCCTTTTTGAGAGTATTAAAAAATGCCGAGTAGTTTCGTTATTAACTAAATAAGTGATATATTGGATGGTACCGCAGAATTGCTCCTTGTAGTTCTGTGGTTTTTTTAAAGAAAGAGAGGATATTATGTTAGATATTAAATTAATAAGAGAAAATAGTGATTTAGTAAAGGAAAATATTAAAAAGAAAATTCAAGATGAAAAATTACCTTTAGTAGATGAGGTAATAGAACTTGATAAACAAATAAGAGAATTAAAAGTTACTGGTGATAATTTAAGACAAGAGAGAAATAAAGCAAGTGATAATATAGGGATTTTGTTTAAAGAAAAAAAGGTTGAAGAAGCAAATAACTTAAAAGAAAAAGTATTAGAAATTAATAAAGAATTAGTAGAAATTGAAAATAAGGAAAAAGAATTAGAAGAAGTATTTAAAACTAAAATGATGATTATTCCTAATATAATTGATGAAAGTGTTCCAATTGGTAAAGATGATACTGAAAATGTTGAGTTAGAAAAATTTGGCGATCCATTTGTACCTAATTATGAAATACCTTATCATGCAGATATTATCAATAATTTTTCTGGACTTGATAAAGAGGCAGCCGGTAGAACTAGTGGAGAAGGCTTTTACTTTTTAAAAGGTGATATTGCAAGACTTCACAGTGCACTTTTAACTTATGCAAGAGACTTTATGATTAATAAAGGATTTACTTACTTTTTACCACCATTTATGATAAGAAGTGAAGTTGTAACTGGGGTTATGAGTTTTAAAGAAATGGAAGCCATGATGTATAAAATTGAAGGAGAAGATTTATACTTAATTGGTACAAGTGAACACTCAATGATGGGAAGATTTATTGGCCAAATAATAAAAGAAGAGGAACTTCCTTTAACTCTTACAAGTTATTCTCCATGTTTTCGTAAAGAAGGTGGCTCTCATGGTTTAGAAGAAAGAGGATTATACCGAGTACATCAATTTGAAAAACAAGAAATGGTTGTTTTATGTAAAATGGAAGAGGGAATGCATTGGTATAATAAAATGTGGGAATATACAGTAGAATTTTTCCGTTCTTTAGATATACCAGTAAGAACATTGGAGTGTTGTTCTGGAGATTTAGCCGATTTAAAAGTTAAATCTTGTGATGTTGAAGCCTGGAGTCCAAGACAAAAGAAATATTTTGAAGTTGGCTCATGTTCAATTTTAGGAGATGCTCAAACAAGAAGATTAAAAATTCGTTATAAAGATGATGAAGGAACAAAATATTTATGTTCTCTTAATAACACGGTACTTGCTACTCCAAGGGGATTAATTGCGTTTTTAGAAAACAATTATAATGAAGATGGCTCAGTAAATATACCTGAAGTTCTTCGGCCTTACATGGGTGGTTTAGAAGTTATCAAACCAAAATAAAAATAATTGAATTTACGAGTATGATTAGCATACTCTTTTTTTCTCTACTCGATTGTAATGAACCCCCCCAGTAAAACTTGGGGTTCTAAAGAGCTTTAGCGTTACAAAGAAAAACCTCCTTTGATAAAATAAGTGCTGTCTATCAAATGCACTAAATAATCAAAGGAGGAGTCCTAAGTGGACGTAAATAGTTTAGCACACACGAAGTGGAATTGCAAATACCACGTAGTGTTTGCCCCAAAATTCAGAAGAAAAATAATATATCATCAATTAAGGATATAGGAAAAATAATTAGAATGCTATGTGAAAGAAAAGATATAACAATAATTGAAGCGGAGTTATGTCCAGACCATATACATATGTTAATAAGTATTCCACCAAAAATGAGTGTTGCAGGAGCAATAGGCTATATAAAAGGTAAGAGTACATTGTTGATATTTGATAGGCACGCAGATATGAAATATAAATACGGTCAAAGGCAGTTTTGGTGTAGAGGATATTATGTAGATACAGTAGGTAAAAATACAAAAGCAATACAAGAGAGCGCAATATAGCGTTGCCAGTAAGTGACCCTTATAGGGCAAAGTAAAACTACTAGCTAAGCAGGTAGATTTTTATTGTATCATTATTGTATCATTTTATGGTTTTTGTATTCTTTTTTTAAAATTAAATAAACTATTAAGTAGTATAAAATATAGTAATATAATATGTTACTAGTTGGAATCTCAAACAAAAACATCGTTAGTCCCTTGAATCAATTGGGGAAAACGATGTTTTTATATATATTGAACTACAAAACTCGGAAAAATCTAGTTATAATACCTCATATTATCGTAGAAAAAATATGATTTAATAAAAGTCATTCCAAAAAAACTCCACAGTGAAGTTTTTTTGGAATGAAATGTTGATAAAATTCATAAAATAGGGTAGAATATAACTGAAGTGTATTTATACTATAGTTTTTGCTATAGTATTTTTTTAATCTCACTGAAAATTACTGACAAAAGTGACACTAATTTTCAGTGAGAAGTTGTTTTTAACTTAATTTTGTTATATAATTGTACTGAAAATTAGTGGTAAAAGTGACACTGGTTTTCAGTGAGGAGAATATTTATGCAAGAAATAAGTAGAGAAGAGTATTTAAAAGAACTTATTAGTAGTAAAGGAAATCGTCTTATAAAAGTAATTACAGGTATTAGAAGATGTGGAAAAAGTTATTTGCTTGATCCTATATTTAAAAATTATTTATTAAATGATGGAGTAAAACAAGATCATATTATTAAATTAGATTTAGATTTAATTGAAAATAAAAAATATCGAAATCCAATGGAATTATATAATTTTGTTATGGAAAAAATAAAGGATGATGATATTTATTATGTTCTTTTAGATGAAATACAATTAGCAGAAAATTTTGAAGAAGTACTAAATAGTTTTTTAAAAAAATCTAATTTAGATGTATATGTTACAGGAAGTAATTCTAAATTTTTATCTAGTGATATAATTACTGAATTTAGAGGGAGAAGTACGGAAATAAAAATATATCCATTGTCGTTTAAAGAATTTGTTGAATTAAAAAAATTATCTTTAGATAAAGCATGGAAAGAGTATGTTATGTATGGTGGGCTACCTCCAGTTGTTTTGCAAGAAAATGAAAAACAAAAAAGAGATTATCTATTAAATTTATTTGAAACAACTTATTTAAAAGATATCATTGAAAGAAATGATATTAAAAGAAAAGATGTTTTAGATGCAATTGTAAATATTTTAGCCTCAAGTATTGGTTCCCTTACTAATCCTTCAAATATTTATAAAACTTATATTGCAAAAAGTGATAATGATATTTCTATAAATACTGTAAATTTATATATAGAATATTTAGAAAATGCCTTCTTGATTAGTAAAAGTAATCGCTATAATGTAAAGGGAAGAAAGTATGTTTCAACGCCATTTAAATATTATTTTACAGATTTAGGATTAAGAAATATGAGATTAAATTTTCGTCAACAAGAAGAAAATCATATTATGGAAAATATTATTTATAATGAACTTTTAATAAGAGGTTATAATGTTGATGTTGGAGTTGTGGAAGTTAGAAATAAAGAAGGTAGAGTATATTATGAAGTTGATTTTGTTTGTAATATGGCAAGTAATAGATATTATATACAGTCGGCATTAAATATTGATACTCCTGAAAAAAATAATCAAGAATCTCGTTCATTAAATGCAATTGGAGATAATTTTAAAAAAATAATTATTGTAAGAGATGATATAAATTTATGGCATAATGAAGATGGCATTTTAATAATTGGAATTAAAGAATTTTTATTAAATAAAGATAGTTTAAATTTATAGAAAGAAGGTTTTTATGTTAACAATAAATATTTATTATACTGGGGTTAATGGTAGTGCTAAAAAGTTTGTGGAAGAAATGATTACAAGTGGCTTAGTGGACAAAATAAGAAGTGAAAAAGGAAATATTAGTTATGAATATTTTTATAGTGTAATTGATGAAGAAACGGTTTTATTAAAAGATGTATGGGAAAACGTTGAAGATTTAGATAGTCATCATAAGGGAGAATTAATGGAAAGTATTGCTAAATTAAGAGAAAAATATCAGTTAAAAATGAAAGTTATGCAATATAAAAATAGAGAAGAATATAATGAAGATTTTGAAACTGTTATAAGAAAGAGAACGGCTACAAGAAAATTTAAAAATAAAGAAGTACCAAAACATTTAATAGATAAAATATTAGAAGCAGGAAGACTTGCACCGACTGCTAAAAATTTACAACCACAAAAGATATTAGTAGTAACTAGTAAAGAAGGATTAAAATTAATTGATGAAGTAAGTCCCTGCCGTTATAATGCGCCTTGCGTAATGGTTGTATGCAGCGATAAAAGTAAGGCATTTATTAAAGAAGATAGTAGTACTTATATAGTTGATGCTTCAATTGTAGCAACACATATGATGTTAGAAGCAACTAATGTAGGGATAGATAATATATGGATAGAGATGTTTGATAAGAAAAAATTAAAAGAAGTATTTCAATTAGATAAAGACATCTTTCCTATTTGTTTATTACCAATGGGGTATAAAAGTGATGATTATTTAGGTAATCCAAATCATTTAATTAGAAAAAATATTAAAGAAATGGTTGAATATAAATAAAATAACCATTTTTTCTTATCTTAATATGCAGAATTTGTCAAATTATGATAACGTTTGTCGAAAGTATTGCAATTTAATTTTTAATAAGATAATATCGTTACTGAAAGCGGGTTTTGGTTGTATATATTTAAAATTATTTTCTTTATTTATTATTTTTTATTTTGTTTTATCTACCCTAACTTATCCCTAAAACTTTAATCCCGCTTTCAAAAAAAATTTAAGTATGATAAAATACTTACTTAGGAAGTGGTATTATGCATTTGCCAGATTTAAGTATTGCAAAAGAAAGAGGCAAAAAAGAAAATAAATATATAACTTTAAATGAAAATTATCAAAAAGTTTTTACGGGTCAAAAATATTTTTTAAGAACTTATGGCTGTCAAATGAATGTTCATGATAGTGAAGCAATTCGTAGTTACTTAGAAGTTCTGGGGTATAGCCCAGCTGAAGATATAAATGATGCTAATATAGTTGTTTTAAATACATGTGCAATAAGAGAAAATGCTAAAGATAAAGTAGTGGGCTTTTTAGGTAAATGTAAATACTTAAAAAAGATGAAAGATAACTTTAAAATAGTTTTAGCTGGTTGTATGTGTGAACAACCTGATTTTATAAAAGAAGTTCAAACTAAATATAATTATGTTGATATAGTTATTGGTACTCATAATATCCATGATTTACCTAAACTTTTATTACAAGATTTAGATACACAAAAAATTGAAGTTTACTCAAATAGCGATGAAGTAATTGAAGGAATTAAATATAAAAGAGATAGTGAAATTACGGCTTGGGTAAATATTCAACTTGGTTGTGATAAATTTTGTACTTATTGTATAGTGCCTTATACAAGAGGAAGAGAAAGAAGTAGAAAAAAAGAAAGTATTATTGAAGAAGTAAAACATTTAGTAAATCATGGTTATAAAGAAGTTGCTTTGCTTGGTCAAAATGTTAATGCTTATGGAAAGGATATTAATGAAAAATTTAGTGATTTACTAGAAGGGGTTGCGAAAACAGGAATTGAAAGAGTTCGTTTTGTTACAAGTCACCCTTGGAATTTTACAGATGAAATGATTGATGTTATTAGCAAATACCCAAATATTATGCCTTATATTCATTTACCAATTCAGTCTGGTAGTGATAAAATTCTTAAGAAAATGAACAGAAGATATACGAAAGAAGAATATTTAGAATTATTTTCTAAAATGAAAGAAAGAATTCCTAATGTAGCGATTACAACCGATATAATTGTGGGGTTCCCTGGCGAAACGGAAGAAGATTTTGAAGAAACCCTTGATATTGTCAACAAATGTCAATTTGACGGCGCTTATACATTTGTATTTTCGCCTCGTATTGGTACTCCGGCATCTCTTATGAAAGATGATACTCCAATTAATATAAAGGAAGAAAGATTACATCGTTTAAATGAGTTAGTTAATAAATATTCCAAATTAAATAATCAAAAATTACTAAATAAAGTAGTAGAGGTTTTAGTACTTGGAGTTAGTGAAAAAGATAATAATAAAGTCTATGGTTATACAGATACAATGAAATTAGTAAATATTAAAGGTAGTAAAGAGATAATTGGCAGTATTATAAAAGTTAAAATAACTGATGCAAAAAGTTTTAGTTTAGATGGAGAGTATATCAAATAGTTATACTCTTTTTATGTAAATTGACAATATTTTACAGGTTTGGTTACAGTTTGCGTCTTATTTTAGAATATAGTATAATATAAATGCCAAAGAGGTGAATCATGAAAAAGATTAAAAAAGTTTGGGAAGAAAATAAAGTGCTACTAGTATTAGCAGTTATTTTAATAATTTGTTTAGTAGTAGTAGCTATTGTGTCACTTACATATTTTTATGGCTCAAGTGATAATGTTTATGGAGATAGACTAAATGAAATAGAGAATACTCCTATTAGTTCTAAGTTACTTACTGATATTGAAAGTGAATTAAAAACTAATGAAAGTGTTTTAGAAGTTGAAAGTAATGTTAAAGGAAAAATTGTCTACATTAGTATAAAGTTTGTGGAAGCAACTAAAATGGAAGATGCCAAAGTTATTGCAGAAAGTGTCATTGAATTATTTAATGAAGATGAATTATCATTATATGATATTAATTTTACAATTAATTCTTTATCAACAACTGATTTTGTTGGCTATACTTTAATGGGCTCAAGAAATGCTGCCGGAAATGGTACTATTGTATGGAACAACTATAATATTCAAGAAGATACTGAGGAAGAAGATTAATTATGAAAAAGAAAAAATATATATTTACTAGTATAGGAATACTTATTACTCTTATTGTAATAGGTATTATTACTTTTGCTTTTTTAAATGATGAATATAAACTTAGTAGTGAAGAAAGAACATGGATTAATCAAAATATTAATAATATTCAAAATATTAATGTCGCAAGAGATGCAAATATATTTAGTAAAAATGGTGAAGGTGTTTATTATTCTTTTTTAAATGATTTTAGTGAAGAATATGGAATTAAATTTAATATGGTAACTAGCACTGATAGTACTAGTAATAATGCCTTTACTTATACAAAAGTAGTTGGAGATAATGATTACATCTTATATACTGACCATTATGTACTAGTATCTAATAATAATGAAATAATTAAAAGTAATAGTGATTTAGAAAATAAAGTAATTGGAGTTTTAAATAATGATTTAGATTATATCAAAAGTTATTTAAAAGATAGTAGTATTAACTTTAATGGTTATGAAGATAGTGATACATTAATTAGTGCTTTAGGTAGTAATGTAAACTACATCTTAATCCCTAGAATTCTTTATTTAGATGAAATATTAAGTAATAATTTAGAAATAATATATCATTTAAGTGATATAAATATTTATTATACATTTCATAGTAATAATGATACTTTAAGTAATATATTAATAAAATATTTACATAGATGGACAAGTGAATTTAATAAATCTTTAAAAGAAGAAGAATTTAAATTATTTACTAGTAGTCTAAATATTACAGATCAAGAAGTAGATAAATTATTAAGTGTTGATTATAAATATGGTTTTATTAATAATTCTCCTTATGAAGTTATTATGAGTGGTAATTATGGAGGAATAGTAGCAGAATATTTACAAGAATTTAGTGAATTTTCTGGAGTATACTTTGATATTACTAAATATAAAAATACAAATAAATTAGTAAATGCAATTAATAAAGGTAATGTTGATTTATATTTTTCTTTTAATGATAACTTTGAAACAACTTATAATGAAACTAGTAAAGGAATTAATAGTAGTATTTCTATTATAACTAGTAAAACAAGTGAAAAAATTATTAATTCTGTTTATAGTATTCAAGGAGAAACTGTTTATGTAGAAGATGGTAGTAATATTTATAATTATTTAGAAAGTATAGGTAATATCGATTTAAAAACTTATAGTACTAGTAAAGAGTTATTCAAACTTAATAAAGAAGATGTAATTATTGCAATGGATTCTTATATATTTAATTATTATCAAGATAGTAAATTAGATAATTATATTAGTAAATATAATACTTTCTTTGAAGATAAATATACTTTTAAAATTAATAGTGAATATACAACTCTTTATACATTACTTGATGAATATATAAGCTATTTAGATAATTTAACTGTAATAAATAATGGAATAAATAGTCATAATGAAACTATTCAAAATGGAATGTTTTTTAATAAACTTGCTATTTATTTAATTATATTTATTGTATCTATTTTATTAGTTATCTTTATTTATTATAAAAAGAGTAAGAAGATAAGATTAACTAAGAGAATTAAAAAAGATGATAAAATAAGATTTATTGATGAACTTACATGTTTAAAAAATAGAGTTTACCTAAGTGATTTCTTAAAAACATGGAGTAATAATACAATATATCCCCAAACAATTATAGTAATAGATTTAAATAAAATAAAAGATATTAATGATTTATATGGTTTAGAAGAAGGAGATAAACAAATTCAAGCATTTGCTAATGCCTTAATTAAAACGCAACTTGATAATAGTGATTTAATGCGTAGTGATGGTAATGAATTTGTTATCTATACAGTAGGGTATACCCAAAAACAAATAATAAATTATATTCATAAACTTAGTAAAGAAATAAAGAAATTGCCTTATAATTATGGGGCAGAATTTGGTTATAGTATCATTGAAAATAATTTAAAAACTATTGAAGATGCTTTAAATGAAGCAATTGAAGATATGAAAAAGAAAAAGAGTGAAAAGAAGTGAAAAGATTAGATAAAGCAAAAAGGACAATTAAAGAATTTTGGCGAGATTTCTTAAAAGTTTTAAGAAGACCAGATATGATTTTACTTCCTGGTAACTTATCTTTCTTTTTTGTTCTTGCTATAATCCCAACATTTAGTTTAATAAGTTATGGAGCATCTCTTCTTAATTTATCAGTCGATTTTCTTTATAACTTCTTAGCCACTTCATTTTCCAAAGATATTGCTGATATTATTCTAGGAGTTAATATTGGTTTATCTGTTGGAGTTGACTTTTTCTTAACTCTTTTAGTTGGGTTATATATTGCCTCTAATAGTGCAGATTCTATTATTACAACAAGTAATACAATATATGGTATAGAAAATAATAGTTGGTTAAAAAGAAGAGTAAAAGCCTTTTTCTTATCATTTTTAATTGTAGTACTTCTAATATTTATGTTAATTGTTCCTGTATTTGGTAATACTATAATTAATTTATTTGAGGAAGTTAATTTAAATTCAACAATTACTAATCAAATAATTGCTATTTTAAATTTATTAAAAGGTCCAATTTCTTGGCTTATTATCTTTATAATTATCAAAGTTATTTATGCTTATGCTCCCGATAAAAAAAGAAAAAATAGAGTATTAAATTATGGGGCTTTATTTACTACTATTGGTTTTATAATAGGTACAAAAATATATTCTATGTATGTTACTCATTATGCAAGTTACACGGCTTTATATGGAAGTCTTGCTAGTATTGTAGTTTTAATGATTTGGATTTATTTCTTATCATATATTTTTACTATTGGTATTGCTCTTAATTATGAAAAAGATGAGAGTAATATGTCAAAAAATGGTATAGTAAAAGACAAATAAATGTCAATAATATAACTATGTACACAAGTATTACTTGTACATAGTTTTTTCTTTAATCTCAAGGAAGTATTTATTACTAACGATTTTAAAGGGTAATACTTAAAAGGAAATTTTATTCCTTTTTTTAATGCTTTTAAAATATTTTCATGATATGCTTATTACAAGGTGGTAGTTATATGGAAACAAATTTACAAATAGGTATTTTACCTAATGAATTTTTAAATGAAGATGGTACTTTTGCTAAAGAAAGAGCCCTTAATTTATCGGGCAAAATTGCTGGTGTTTGTTATGACAAAGAAGGTTTTAATCATTTATTAAATGAAAGTGAACAAAAGACTTTAAGAAGAATTGATATGACTTTAAATAATGGACATCATAGTGTTTATGATCATATAATGATTAGTTTTAATATAAGAAATATTCCAAAAATATTAGCAATGATTTTAAATAATGAACATGAGTATACGACAAGTGAAAAATCTGCTCGTTATACGAAAGTAGAAAGAAAAGATAATTCTTTTATAACTAGTGTGGAAGAAGAACTATATAATAAATGGTTAGATATTTTTTTCATTAAAATTAAAGATAAATATGGTAATGTTTATAGTGATAGTAAAATAAAGAAATTAGCCCAAGAAAATGCACGTTATTTAGTAACGGTATTTATGCCAACGGAAATGATTTACACAACTAGTTTAAGACAAATAAATTATATTGCATCTTGGTTAATAGAATATTCACAAAATACAAGCAAAGATAATGAATTTGGTAGAAGAATATCTTTATCTATTAATGATTTTATAAAAGAATTAGAAAGATTAAATATTTTAGAACCAGGGCTAATGCAAAATGAAAAGGCAAGAAGTATTTCCTTATTTAATGAAAATGTTGATTTAACAAAAGAATATTTTGGTAATGTATACGCAACAAAATATCAAGCATCATTTGCGTATCTTGCTCAAGCCCAAAGACATAGAACGCTAGATTATCAAATGAAGAGAAATGAAAATAAAGAATATTTTGTTCCGCCAATAATTATGGACGATACTAATCTTACAAATGAGTGGTTAAAAGATATAGAAAGTGTAAGTGAAGTAATTCCTCAAGGAGAATTAGTAACTATTAGTGAAATGGGAAAATATGAAGATTTTATCTTAAAATGTAAAGAAAGATTATGTAGTGAGGCTCAATTAGAAATAATGAAAAAAACTAGAGAATTACTATTACAATATAGAGATGCAATAGTTAGTTCTAATCATTATTTAAAAGAAGATATTATAAAATATACTAAGGGTGCAAGATGCACTTTCCCTGATTTTACTTGTCATAGCGATTGTCATTTTAATGAAGGTAAAACTTTAGTTAGAAAAATATAGGTACTTATGGAAAATGTAATACATGATTTAGAAACATTTTATAATTATAATATGCGAGTTAAAAAGATGATGACTTATTCTCCAAGATTAGATATGGGTGAAGAAGAAACAATTGAATATGTTGATAAATTATTTAAAAACATAGTTTATATGAAAGATATATTTATTGGTATGATTCAATTATGTGGAGAAAGTAATCAAGCATTTGATTATGTAATAAAATTATTTGCTAAATATCAAAATTTATTATTAAAATGTCATTATAATCTTAAAAAATTACAAGTATTTTATAATGAGTGTATTTCTTCAATGAATACATCTTTAATTGAAAGTATAAATAGAGAAATTATGGGTTATTATTTATTTAATGACTATATTCATTTATTATTTAAATGTAAAACAATTAATGAAATGCTTCATTTATTTCATGCTTATGTTGTTAACACAGAAAGTTTTTATGATAATACTCCTGTAGTGGAAGCAAAGAAAATAAATAATCAAGAAGTATATTTAAGGGGAGATGATAGTGAATTAGCAAGTAATTTATTTAAGGCAATAGATTTTGATTTAGGTAGTGATAAAATAGATATTATATCTTTTAGTAATAATAAAATATTATTAATGGCAAGAGATTTAGGACATGCTTTAACTATGGAAATTAATATAGGTAAAGATATTGCTGAAGTAAATTATTATATACCTAAAGTATGTAATTATTTAATGGTTAATAAATTAAGAGGAATAAATAAGGTTAAAGTAGATGATGATGGTAATTTATTAACTCCTTATGCTAAAGGGGCTTATGATGTAGAGAAAAATGAATTAATTACAAGTTTAATTGAATTATTAAAAGGAGTCCAAGAGATGATGATATGCATTTAGAAGGTGGACTTTATTATAATAAAGGAAGATAAGAAAGAAGGTTAATATGAAAATTTATTTATGTAAAAAATGTGGAAATATTGTTTTAAAATTAGAAGATGAAAGTGAAAGTTTAGTTTGTTGTGGTGAAAAGATGGAATTGTTAATTCCGGGTGCAGTTGATGGAGCAGTAGAAAAACATTTACCTATATATGAAATAAATGATGGTAAAATTAAAATAAGTGTGGGAAGTGTAATACACCCAATGAGTGAAGAACATTATATATCATTTATTATTTTAGCAAGTAATGATAACTATTTAATTAAGAGGTTAGATTTTACTAGTAGTCCTAAAGTTGTATTTGATTATAATGAAAGTTATAATAAAATTTATGCTTATTGTAATTTACATGGCTTATGGCTTACAGAAATTAAGAGGTAATTAAAGAAAATATTATCTTGATGGTAATATTTTTTTCTTGTGCTATAATATTTATAAAGGTGATTAAATTGAAAAAAATATTTACTATTATCTTAATTTTATTAAATGTATCAATTGTAAATGCTATCTCTAATCCATATAAAGAAACAGGTACTTATGGTACTAATTGTACTTGGTATGTCTGGAATTATGTTTATAAAAATAAAGGTATTGCTCTTCCTTCTTGGGGAAATGCTAAAAATTGGTATAAAGATGCTAGTGCTGATGGTTTTGAAGTAGGTAGTACTCCAAGGGCTAATTCAATTGTAGTTTGGGGTAGTTGGACAAGTTATGGTCATATTGGTTATGTTGAAAGTACAGATGGTAATACTATTAAAGTTTGGAATTCTGCAAGAAGTTGTATTGATGGAAAGAAATAGATGTAGTTGGGTTAATTTAAATAATCCCCAATATGTAAATTATCATGATAATGAATTTGGTATATTAACAGATAATAATTATAAATTATGGGAATATTTAGTACTTGAAATAATGCAAGCGGGTTTATCTTTTGAATGTATTTTAAATAAAAGAGAAGATATAAGAAAATCTTTTAGTAATTTTGATTACTATAAAATAAAAAATTATAATAAAGATAAACTAAATGAATTATTAAGTAATAAAAATATAATTAGAAATAAATTAAAAATAGAGGCAATTATTAATAATAGTCAAATATTTATAAATATAATTAATGAATATAGTAATTTTTTAAATTATTTAAAACAATTTAATAATGCTAATTTAGTAAGTGATATAACTAAAGATTTGAAAAGAAGAGGTATGAAATTTATTGGCCCAGTTATTATTAAATCTTATTTAGAAGCCATTGGGTTAATAGATGGTCATGAAAAAATATGCTTTTTACATAAAAAACTTTAATTGTGTGTTTTTTTCGTGAATTATCTTCTTTTTTTGTTTTCAAAATTTATATTTTTGCTATAATTCTTAGTGGAAGGAATGTCCATGTTAAATTTAAAAAAGATAAATAAAAAATATGAAACAGAAGATTTTAAACAAAATGCTTTAAAAGATGTAAGTATTACTTTTAGAGAAAGTGAGTTTGCTTCTATTTTAGGACCAAGTGGAAGTGGGAAAACAACCCTTCTTAATATAATTGGAGGACTTGATAGTTATACATCGGGTGATTTAATTATAAATGGCGTTAGTACTAAAAAATATGGTGATAGAGAGTGGGATAGTTATCGTAATCATCGAATTGGTTTTGTATTTCAAAGTTATAATTTAATTAATCACCAAACCATTTTAAAAAATGTCGAACTTGCCTTAACTATAAGTGGAGTATCAAGTAGTGAAAGAAGAAAAAGAGCGAAAGATGCTTTAAAACAAGTGGGGTTAGAGCATCATATAAATAAGTTACCTAACCAATTAAGTGGTGGGCAAATGCAAAGAGTAGCAATAGCAAGAGCCTTAGTAAATAATCCAGAAATACTTCTTTTAGATGAACCAACCGGAGCCTTAGATACAAAAACAAGTATTCAAATTATGGAATTAATTAAAAATATTGCCAAAGATAAATTAGTTATTATGGTTACTCATAATCCGGAACTTGCCAAAGAATACTCAACTAGAATTATTGAACTTAAAGATGGGATTATTGTAAGTGATACAAATCCATATAAAGAGAAAAAAGAGAATTTAAAAGAAGAAAAATTAAAGAAAACAGCGATGGGTTTTAAAACTGCTTTAATGCTTTCTTTAAATAACTTAATGACTAAGAAAGGAAGAACTATTTTAGTATCTTTTGCAGGCTCTTTTGGCATTATTGGTATTGCTTTAATATTATCTTTATCTAATGGTGTAAGTGAATATATTGAAAAAGTACAAGAAGAAACACTGACATCATACCCTCTAACTATTGAAAGTAGTTCCGTTGATTTAACTAGTTTTATTACAGAAAGTAGTAGTTTAGTTAGTGAAAAAAATGAAAATAGAGAAGACAAAATTTATGTTAATAATATGATGGTAGATACTCTTTCTTTATTAAGTAGTAAAGCCACCACTAATAATTTAGAGTTATTTAAAAGTTTTTTAGAAAATGATAGTGATATAAAAACTTATGCTAATGCAATTAGTTATGAATATAATTTAAATCTACAACTTTATAAAAATGATGAAGATGAAGTAGTTCAAGTAAATCCTAATACTGTTTTAGAAAGTTTAGGTATGAGTGCTACAGGTAGTGGTAATTTAATATTTAGTGATGTTTTTCAAGAATTATTTACAAGTGATGAGATTAATAATAAGATGTATCAAGTTATAAGTGGTAAGATGCCAGAAAAATATAATGAAGTTGTCTTATTAGTAGATGAAAATAACATGATAAGTGATTATGTTTTATATGCATTAGGTATAAAAGACCAAAGTGAATTAGAAGAATATTATGAAAAAATTCAAAATGGCGATGTTATAGAAAGTGTTGATTTAAGTTTTTCTTATGATGACTTAGTGAGACTAACTTATAAATTATTACTTAATACTGATTATTATGAAAAAGTTAAAGGTATTTGGGTAGATAGAAGTGATGATTTAGATTATTTAAAAGAAAAATTAAATGATAGTGAAGAAATTAAAATAGTAGGTATAGTTAAATTAAGTGATGAGTGGAGTGGAACAAGTTCCACAATGGGAGGAATTTTATATTTAGATTCTTTAGAAAAATATGTTATTGATAAAATTAATAATAGTGAAATTGTAAAAGAACAAAAAGAAAATCCTAATATTAATGTTATTACAGGATTAGAATTTTCTAATGAAGAATTTAGTGTTAATAATTTAAGTAATGAACAAAAATTATATTTACAATCTCTTAGTACCGAAGAATTAGCAGAAGTAATAAGTAAATATCAAGAATTATCTAGTGCTACTTATGAAAGTGTTTTAGAAAAATTAGGGTCTGTTGATTTAGATAAGCCATCGGCAATTAATATTTATGCTAAAGATTTTGAATCTAAAGAAGAAATAAAAAATATTATTGATGAATATAATAAAGATCAAGAAGATAATGGGAAAGAAGAAAATATAATTAATTATAATGATTTAGTTGGAATACTTATGAGTTCTGTAACTAGTATTATTGATATGATTAGTTATGTTTTAATTGGTTTTGTTTCTATATCTTTAGTAGTATCTAGTATTATGATAGGTATTATTACATATATTTCAGTATTAGAAAGAACAAAAGAAATAGGTATTTTAAGAAGTATTGGTGCTAGTAAAAAAGATGTAGCAAGAGTATTTAATGCTGAAACTTTAATTATTGGTTTATCTGCTGGTTTAATAGGTATAATAGTTGCAATTGTTTTAAATATTCCAATAAATTTAATAATAAGTTCACTTGCTGGAGTTAGTAATATTAGTAGGTTACCATTAAATGGAGCAATTATCTTAATATTAATAAGTGTTATTTTAACAATGATTTCTGGTTTAATTCCATCACGTATGGCTAGTAAAAGAAATCCAGTTGAATCTCTTCGGAGTGAATAATATTGGGTATTTATAATTAGTTTATTAAGACATATATCATAATATATAGAGAAAGGAAGAATATTATGATAAATTACCCAAATAATAATTATAAAGTCCAACCGATAAAAAATAATGACCGTTTTATATTTCCATTTTTAACTGGAGCCTTAGTAGGGGGAGCAGCAGTAGGACTTACTAGACCTAGACCAATTTATAATGTTGCTCCAAACCCATACCCAGGATTTGGACCTGGACCTAGACCTATGCCAATGCCTTATGGTAATTTCAGTTATAATTATTATTATCCAAGACCATATTAAAATAGATGTCAATTGACATCTATTTTAATATTATTCATTTTCATTATCCATAATTGATTTGGGATAAGGTTTCTTTTCGTCTGTAAGATATAATAAATAATCTATTGAAGTATCATACATAGTTGCTAATTTTTTTAAAATATCTATTGGTATTTGTATTTTTTTAATTTCATAATAACTATAAGCAACTTGCGATACATTAAGTAATTTACTAACATCAGCCTGTTTCATATTCTTATCTTCCCGTATTTCTTTTAATCTATTCATATATTTTTCCTCTTCAATGAAATTTTATATTAAAACAAAATGTTATATTGATTTTTAAAACATATTGTTATATTCTCAATTTAAACACTTTTTTTAAAAAAAGTGTTTAAGTTGAGATTTTATCAAAAAGTAGTTGTTTTATCAATAAAGATACTCAATAGATGTAGCAAGAAAGTTACATCTATTTTTTTGTTAATAAAAAACTGTCCGTAGATAAGTTATTATAAATTAACAGACTATAAGTGAAATAAAATCGTCAACGAAGAAGTTAAAATAGATTAGTATGTTTCATACATACTTCTTCCCGTAAATAAAAATATCTAAATTATTAAATATTTAGGTATTTTTTTCATTTAAGAAATTAAGAGATATTGCTAAAAATAAATAATTTATTAAAGTATTAGTACCACCATAAGATAATAAAGGAAGAGGAATACCCATAATAGGTAATAAACCTATATTCATGAAGATGTTATATATTTGATGGAATATAAATAAAGATAGATAAGAATAGATAAATAATTTAGAATATTTATTAGATAGTTTATTAGTTTTAATAATTAAATAGATATCAATAGATAAATAACATAAGATTATTAAGATAGCATTAAATATACCAAAGTTACCAATAGAAAAAGCAAATATAAAATCAGTTGGAGCTTCGGGAATATAAATTAATATTTTATTTAATCCTACGCCAAAAAAAGATGAGGCTCCAATTGATATAAGGGCATTTTCTAATTGATAACTAGAGCCACTTGCAAAATTAATAATTCTATCCATTCGATAAAATAGGGAAGTACCAATTAATTTAATTAATAAATCTTGATAATTAAAATACATTATAAAAAAAGATAATATAAATATAAAGAAAATAGTAAAAAAAGTTATATAAAAACATTTATGTAATTTAATAAATAATAAAAAGATAAATAAAATAATTAAATAATTTATTATAGCCCCAGTATCTGGTTCTAAAAATACTAATATAGAGGGTATAATAGTTAATATAAAATATTTTATAATTAATTTAAATTCATCTATTAAAGTATTTAATTTAGTATTTTTTAAAATAGAAATAAAATAAATAATTAAAGATAATTTCATAAATTCACTAGGTTGAAAAGATAATCCATTGATACTTAACCAACATTTAGCACCATTAATATCACTTCCTATAAATAAAACTAAAATTAATAAAATAAGAGAAAATAAATATAAATATTTAGATAATTTATATAAGTGATTAGTAATTTTTATTTTTTTAGAAATAAAAATTACTATAGTACCAATTATAATAAAAATAAATTGTTTTAAAAAAGCATGATTATAAGAACTACTTATTAATTTAGCATTATACATATTAAAAAGACTTATTATATTTAATATAAGTATGGGTATATATAAAAATAAATAATTAATATATCTTTTTTTCATAATATTATTATGTTCAAAATATAGTTATTTATCATAGAATATATTGATGGAGGGTATATGAAAGAGTTACCGAAAGTATTTGCTAATAAAATAGATAAAGATATTAATAATACACAAGATATATTTTATGGAAGTATTAGTAGATTTAATAATATTAGAAATAGTAATAAACAAGATATTATAAGAAAGATAAATAATATATTTAAATCAAGTAATCATGTATATAAAAGTTTAGTAAAAATAAGTTATGAAAATAGAGTAGAAGAAAAAGTAATAGTAGGAAGAACTAATAATTATTTAATTACTATAAATAAAGAGTACATTAAAATAAGTGATATATTAGATATTGAAAAAATATAATAAATGCTATATTATTATAGTATGGAAAAGAAAGATATAAAAACATTAGTAATATTTATACTTCTAGTAGTAGGTATAATTACTGTAACAGGTATAAATGCTTATAAAAATAGAAAATTAGAAAATGTTGATAGAAAAATAAAATATGTAATGGGTTATACTTATGATTCTGTCTTAAATAAAGGAGAGAATTTGTTTTCTTTAACTATGTCTTTAATGCTTGATAAAGATGTTTTTGAATATGAAAAAGAATTAGATGAAAGTATAAGTCATTATGTTATTGATAAAAAAAGTAATTATGTTAAAATTAAG
This sequence comes from uncultured Bacilli bacterium, assembly GCA_944372545.1. Lineage (GTDB taxonomy): Bacteria > Bacillota_I > Bacilli_A > RF39 > UBA660 > SIG200. Next base: position 43,707 of record CALVZO010000041.1, read on the forward strand.
AATTTTAGTTTAGTTTTAAATAATTTTACTGATAATGGTATAAATGAATATATGAATTATAAAGAAATAGTTTATAAAGATAATGCTTATTATATGCAAGATTTAAAAGTAGATAGAAATAATTATATAGGAAGTATATTAGAAATAGATAGTTATAATGAAGAAATAGTTACATTTAAAAGTACTAATTATTATTGTACTGATAGAGAATATATTGGGGTATTAGATGAAGTACCTACTTGTGATTATCAAGAAAAAGTCACTTATTTTGATTTATACCATATAGATAATACATTTAAAATAGATTTTAATGAAAATTTAATAAATATTTTATCATAAAAAAATATATTAAACGATTTCGTCAATATATTTTTTTAATTGTCTAGCATTTTTATCAAAGATAATTTTGAGTTGATTATCAATTTCCGCAATTCCTTTAGCACCTAGTCTTTGAATTGCATCTTTATTGACAATAGATACATCTCTTAAAATTACTTTAAATCTACTTAAATTACACTCAGCATTAATTATATTATCTTTACCACCTAAATAATTAATTAATTTATTTTCTGCAATAGCAAAATCTTTACGATTTAATTTCATGGCTACTGCTAAAATAATTAAAATAACTATAGCAATGATAATATATTGAATTAGAGTATTCAAAATTAATCACCCAAAATAATTATACTATAAATTATTGATAAGTTAAAGAGTTACTCACGGTTTTTAAAAATAATCATAAATTAATAATGAGAATACATGAAAGGGTGAAAATATGAATAATAATAATTCTTCAAAAAGTTCTAGGGACTGCAATAATAATTGTATTAGTGAAATTCTAAGTATTATTTTAGTTTTACAAGAGAGTGTTTGTCCTGATAATTGCCTAGATACTTGTGATAGACCAATGCTTGGTGGAGGTAGTAATTGCTTAGTATGTAATACAAGACCAGTAATGCTTTATACATGCTGTGGTAATGGTGTAGCATGGAGTATGCCAATAACTAAAGATGTTACTATTAGTTGTAGTGGTGATAGTGGAAGTCAGTCTTGTTCAAATGTTTTTAGAGTTGAAAAGATAGAAGGTTGTTGTGCAACTTTTAGAGTTTTAGCACCAAATACTGATACAACCAGTCTATGTCCATATGTTGCTACTAATTCTTATTTTACAATGGATTTAAATTGTGTATGTGCTATTAGATGTTTATCAGATACTTATGTAGACTGTGTTTGCTAATCTATATAAAAACTTAATAATAAATATATTAAAATAACAAAAGCCATATTTTATGGTTTTTTGTTTTGGCTAAATATTTTTTATGCTATAATATTTCTAGGTGGTTTTATGAAGTACAATAAAAAATTAAGAGCGGCTTATAAAGAGACCGACAAAAAGTCTTTTGCAGTATATGCCTTTTTACGTTTTTTAGTATTACTAACATTTGTAAGACAAATAACATTAGGAGAGTGGGGGAATGCTCTACTATGTCTATTTTCTTTAATATTATTTTTATTACCATTTTTTATAGAGAAAAAATTTAAAATATCGATACCTAGTGCTTTAGAAATTATTATTTTATGTTTTATATTTTCAGCAGAAATACTTGGAGAAATTAATAATTTCTATGTAAGAATTCCCCATTTTGATACCCTTTTACATACACTAAATGGTTTCTTATGTGCAGGCATTGGTTTTTCTTTAATTGACTTATTAAATGAAAATACTGATAAAATTAAATTATCGCCTTTATTTGTTGCAATTGTTGCCTTTTGTTTTTCGATGACTATTGGAGTAGTTTGGGAGTTTTTTGAATTTGGTTGTGATATGTTAATAAATACTGATATGCAAAAAGACCGATTTGTAGAAAAAATAGTAACGGTAGAACTAGACTTAGAAAAAGAAAATAAGCCAGTTATCGTAAATGGCATTGATAAGACTATTTTATATAATAGTGAGGGAGAAGTATTAGCAACTTTTGATGGCTATTTAGATATTGGAATTATTGATACAATGAAAGATTTATTAGTTAATTTTATCGGGGCAATTTGTTTTAGTTTCTTTGGATTTTTATATATTTATAATCGTGATAAATATAAATTTGTTAATAATTTTATACCCACAAAGGAAATGAATTTAAAAAATTAGAAGTATAGCAATATATTTCTTTTTTTCTTAATTGTATAATTTAGAAATTTACTTTATAATTATAGTGGGTGATAACATGGAAAGAATAAGTCAAGAAGAGATAAATACTTTAGATAAATATTTTCGTTTATGTAATTATATGTCTTTAGGTATGCTTTATTTAAAAGATAATCCTTTATTAAAAAGAGATTTAAAATTAAGTGATATTAAAAATAAATTAGTTGGACATTGGGGAAGTGCCCCGGGACAAAATTTTATTTATACGCATTTAAATCGTTTAATTAGAAAATATGATTTTGATATGTTATATATATCTGGTCCAGGTCATAGTGGTCAAGTTATGCTTGCTAATGCTTATATTGAAGGAACTTATTCTAAATTATACAAAGAATTTACTGAAGATGAGGAAGGCTTAAAACTTCTTTTTAAGAAATTCTCTTTTCCGGGGGGAACATCTAGTCATGCGGCCCCTGAAATACCGGGGTCTATAAATGAAGGGGGAGAGTTAGGTTATAGTTTATCTCATGCATATGGAGCAGTTTTAGATAATCCCTCTTTAGTTGTGGCTTGTGTTATCGGAGATGGGGAGGCTGAAACCGGACCTTTAGCAACTTCATGGCATGGTAATAAATTTATAAATCCGAAAAAAGATGGTATAGTATTACCTATCTTACATTTAAATGGTTATAAAATTGCTAATCCTACTATAATGGCTCGGATTAGTGAAGAAGAAAGAATTGCCTATTTTAAAGGTTTAGGTTATGAACCATTTGTGGTAAATGTTGTTGATAATGAAAATTATCATGCTGATATGGCTTATGCTTTAGACCAAATTGCTGAAAAAATTATTGAAATTAAGAAAAATAGTAAAAGTAAAAATTTTACTAGACCAATGTATCCGATGCTTATATTAATTTCTAAAAAAGGTTGGACTTGTCCTAAAAATATTTACAATTTAGAAGTTGAAGGAACATTTAGGGCTCATCAAGTACCAATTACTTTTAAAGAAGATAAAGATTTAGATTTATTAAATAGTTGGTTAAAAAGTTACCACCCAGAAGAATTATTTTTGGAAAATGGTAAAATAAAAGAAGATGTTTTAGCAAATTTACCGAAACCTAATAAAAGAATGAGTGGAAGTGTTTATGCTAACGGAGGTTTAATTTTAAAAAATATAAAAGTTCCTGATTTTAGAAATTATAAAGTTGATATTATAAGGGGAGTTACTAAATTAGAAGATATGAAAGTCTTAGGAACTTATATTAAAGATATTATTAAATTAAATAAAAAAAATTTTAAAATATTTGGACCTGATGAGGCTTTATCAAATCGTTTAAATTATGTATTTAATGTTACTAAAAGAAAATGGAACGCAAAAATTTATGATAATGATGAATTTTTAAGTAATGATGGGGCAGTATTTGATAGTATGTTATCTGAGCATATGTGTGAAGGAATGCTTGAAGGTTATCTTTTAACAGGAAGACATGGCTTTATGCATAGTTATGAAGCATTTATTAGAATTATAGATTCAATGGCAAGTCAACATGCTAAATGGTTGAAAGTTTCAAAAGAATTACCTTGGCGTAGTCCTATTTCTAGTTTAAATTATATTTTGACAAGTCATATTTGGCAACAAGACCATAATGGTTATACCCATCAAGACCCAGGATTTTTAAATCATTTAAATACAAAGAAAGCAGATATTGTTCGAATGTATTTCCCAATTGATGCCAATACTTTAATTTCTACTTTTGAACATATTATTCAAACAAAAGATTATATTAATGTTGTAATTGCTAGTAAACACCCTAGTTTACAATGGTTAAGTATGGAAGAAGCCATTAAGCATTGCAAAGAAGGATTAGGTATTTTCGAGTGGGCTTCAAATAAGCCAAAAAATCCTGATGTTATTTTTGCTTGTGCTGGTGATACACCGACTTTAGAAGTTATTGCCGCAACTAAAATAATGTATGAATATTGTCCAAGTATTAAAACAAGAGTAGTAAATATTATCGATTTAATGCGGTTACAAAGTCATGATAAACACCCGCATGGCTTAACTGATAAGGAATTTGATTATTATTTTACTACCGATACTCCAGTTATCTTTGCCTTTCATGGCTATCCTAATTTAATTCATGAACTAACTTATAATAGACGAAATAGAAATTTCCATGTTCATGGTTATAATGAAGAAGGTACAATTACAACACCATTTGATATGCGAGTTCAAAATAAAATAGACCGTTTTAATTTAGTAATTGATGCTCTTAAATATGTAGAAGATAAAGAAGAGGTAAGGTTAACAAGAAATTTAATGCAAAAGAAATTAAAAGAACATAGTAAATATATTGTGGAAGAGGGAATTGACTTAGAAGAGGTACGGGAATTTAATTTAGGAGAGTAGTTTATGAATATATATGATTTTGATAATACAATTTTAAAAGGAGATTCATCTATTAAATTTTTTAAATATTCCTTAATAAAACACCCTTTATTAGTTATGAAAAGTATTATTAAAACTATTAGAGAAGGAATAAAATATTTATTTCAAAAAAGTAGTTTAGGTAATGTAAAAAGTAAATTATTTAGTTTTGTAAAAGAAATAGATAATTTAGATGAATATATAAATGAATTTGTTTTAAAAAATATTAAATATATTAAGAATTTTTATTTAGAACAAAAAAAAGATAATGATGTAATAATTTCTGCCTCTTTTGCCTTTTTAATTGAGCCATTTTGTGAACATTTAGGAATAAAAAATGTAATTGCGACCACATATGATGTTAAAAAAGGCTCAATAATTGGTAAAAATTGTAAAGGCGAAGAAAAAATTAGAAGATTTAGAGAATTATATAAAGATGCTAAAGTAGATAATGCTTATTCAGATTCTCTAAGTGATATTCCTATGTTTGAAATTGCTAAAAATGCTTATCTAGTAAAGAATAATGAAATAATAAGATATTCTAAAAATAAATAATTAAAATAACTAAATAAATATTATTTTAAAATATGCATACAAATTAAGTAGAGGTGTATATGAAAAAGTTAATAATATTATTTAGTTTTTTCTTTTTATTTACAAGTGTTGTTTTAGGAGAAGAAATAACATCTTTTAGTGAAAGTGCCATTTTAGTGGAAACTTCAACAGGAAAAGTAATTTATGAAAAAGATGCTGATATAAAAAGGGCTCCAGCAAGTATGACAAAAATAATGAGTATGATTTTAATTATGGAAAGTATTAGTAATGGTAATTTGAAATTAGATGATAATGTCGTTATAAGTGAAAACGCTGCAAGTATGGGTGGTAGTCAAGTTTATTTAAATACAGGAGAAGTTTATAAAGTTAAAGAGTTAATAAAATCTATTGCCATTGCGAGTGCGAATGATGCCGTAGTAGCAATGAGTGAGAAGGTTGCTGGTACAGAAGAAAAATTTGTTTCTTTAATGAATGAAAAATGCGCAAGTATAGGTTGTACTAATACTAACTTTGTTAATCCGCATGGACTAGATAGTGAAAATCATTATAGTAGTGCTAGAGATATGGCTTTAATGGGAACTTATTTAGTTAATAATTACCCAGAGATTTTAGAATATACTAGTATTTATGAAGATTATTTAGAGAGACCTGATGGGTCTAATACTTGGTTAGTAAATACAAATAAATTGGTTAGATTTTATGAAGATGTTGATGGTTTAAAAACAGGATTTACATCTACGGCAGGCTATTGTTTAACTGCCACTGCTAAGAAAAATAATATGCGTTTAGTAAGTGTTGTTATGGGAGTAGATTCTCCCGATAATAGAACTAGTGATACAGTCAAGTTATTTAATTATGGTTTTAATTCTTATAAACTATCAGTAATTTATGAAAAGAATAAGATAATTGATGAGGTTAGAGTCGAAAAAGGGAAAAAAGAAAGTGTAAAAATTATGCTACTTCAAGATGCAACAGAATTTTTAAATATTAATGATAAAAATAAAACTTATACGATTAATGTATCAATGGGTAAAGTAGTTGCCCCCGTAAAAGTTGGTGATATTGTGGGTGAAGCAGAAATTATTGATAATGAAAGTAATATTGTAACAACTGTCCCAATTACTGTTAGTGAAAATGTTTTAAAAGCAAGTTTATGGGATTATTTTAAAAGAAATTTAAATATATCTTTATCAGGAAAAAATATTATAGTTTGATAAAATTGATGTTTCGTTTGCAAAAAACTTAAAAATAGAAAGTTTTGCAAATACACTGCAAAACTTTTGAAATTGTGATATTATTTTAATGAGTGAAATATATGATAAAAAGAGATAATTATTTAAATAAAATGATATCACTTAAAGATACAGAATTTATAAAAGTAATAACTGGTGTTAGGCGTAGTGGAAAATCAACTTTAATGTTGATGTTTAAAGAATATATACTTAACAATGGCGTTAAAAAAGAAAATGTAATTCATGTTAATTTTGAATCAGCAATGTATGATGATATAAAAAATTATAAAGATTTATATCTATTTGTTAAAGAAAGAATTAAGAAAGAAAAAGTATATTTACTTTTAGATGAAGTGCAAAATGTTTTATCTTGGGAAAAAGCAATAAATTCACTTAAAGTTGATTTTGATATAGATATATATATAACTGGTTCAAATGCCTATCTGTTATCTAGTGAATTATCAACACTATTATCTGGTAGATATATTGAAATAAAAATGTATCCTTTATCTTTTAAAGAATATTTAGTTTTTAATAATTATGATACTAATAATATTGAAGAAAAATTCAATGATTATTTAAAATATGGTGGTTTACCTGCAATAACTTTGATAAAGCATAATGATGATTTAGTTCTTTCTTATTTAAATGATATTTATAATAGTATAGTAAAAAAAATATAGTTGATAGAAATAATATTAAAGATACAGCATTATTAGAAAATATAATAAAGTATTTAGCAAGTAATATTGGAAGTCCTAAGTAGAAAAGTCAAATCATCAAACTATAGATAATTATTTAAATATGTTAGAAAAGTCTTTTATAGTTTATAAAGCAGATAGAACTGATATAAAAAGCAAATCACTTTTAAAAACATTGGGTAAATATTATATATCTGATTTAGGTTTAAGAAATATAATATTAGGTTTTAGAAATATAGATGAAGGACATTTATTGGAAAACATTGTTTATTTAGAACTTTTAAGACGGGATTTTAAAGTTAATATAGGTAAATCTAATGATTATGAAGTTGATTTTGTTGCTGAAAATCCTCAGGAAGTAAAGTATTATCAAGTTACTAGATCGTTAATTAATGAAGAAGAAAAAGTTCGTGAATTAAGAAGTTTAGAAAATATAGAGGACAATTATGAAAAAATAATCTTAACGATGGACAAAACAATAAATAATGATATTAATGGTATAAAAATAATCAATATAATAAATTTTTTACTTGAAGAATAAAAATAAAAATATAGAAGCCTTAATTAAAACACAAAAATTCATGGGCTTTTTTTGAAGTAAAGTAATTTAATACTGTCAAATAATTGTCTAATTAAGTTTTAAAGCCTATTATCTTTTGTTTGTTTGCTATAATAATATTTAAGGAAGTAATTATGAAACAAAAGAAGAAAAGAAAAATAAATATAATTTTTACAATTATTTTGTTAGTAACGATACTAATATTTTTTAGTTTATTATTTTATATAAATATAATTCCTATACTTTATACAATTATTGGTTTAATTATAAGTCTAATATTTGCATTTGGCATAATTTTATTAAATTTTAGAAGGATTAGAATACTAAGAATTATTGGTTATACATTAAGTACAATAATTACGGGACTTTTAATATTTATTATAGTTTATTTATTTAATACAATTGGATTTTTATTTAATGTAACTGATGGTGACTATGTTATGCATACTTATAATATATTAGTATTAAAAGATAGTGATTATGAAAAAATAGATGATTTAGAAAATTTAGTTATGGGTATTAATGAAACCACTAGTGAAGAAGAACTTAATAAATTAAAGAAAAATATTGAGAAAAAAATAGACACTAGATATAGTGAATTTGAAGATATAACATCTTTAGTAGATGGTTTAATAAATAGAGATGTTGCAAGTATCGTATTAGAAAATAGTGAACTTGATTTATTAAAAGAAGAAACTTTAGAAAGTTATAATTTATTAAAAAATATTTATCAAATTGAAATAAAAAATGATATAAGTGATTTAAAAGATATTATTAATATTAATAGTGAGCCATTTAATATCTATATTAGTGGTATAGATACATTTGGAAGTGTTAATAGAACAGGCCGAAGTGATGTTAATATGGTTGTAACTATTAATCCCAAGACTGAAAAAGCCTTTATAACATGGGTACCTAGAGATTATTATGTATTTATAAATAATAGTAGTTATAAAGATAAACTAACTCATGCTGGTATTTATGGAATTGATTCAAGTATTTATGCAATGGAAAAATTACTAGATGTCAATATAAATTATTATGTTAAAGTTAATTTTACATCTGTTATTGAAGTTGTTGATTTACTTGGAGGAATAACTGTTAATAATGAAGAGGCTTTCTACTTCGATGATGGTACATACTTTGCTAAAGGTAATATTAAATTAAATGGAGAAGATGCTCTAAAATTTGTAAGAGAGAGAAAAAGTTTAAGTGAAGGTGACATAAGTAGAGGTAAAAATCAAATAAAAGTGTTGGAAGCAATAATTAATAAAGCCTTATCACCTAGTATTATAAAAAATTATAATAGTTTATTAAAATCATTAGATAATGCTTTTGTAACTAATATGAGTCAAAATACAATGATCGGATTTATAAGAAGAGAGTTAACTAACAAGAGAAACTGGCAATTTAGTAGTTATACTTTATCTGGTACTGATAGTAACGAATACACATATTCTTATAAAAATAAATTATTATATGTCATGTTACCTAATGAAGAATCAGTAAGTACTGCCAAAAAGAATATTAAAGAAATGATGGAAGGATAAATTATTCTTCCTTTTTTATTTGGCGGTTTATGATAACATTTGTCGAAGTTGTTTAAAAGAAAATAAATTTGTACTATATTAAAATAGTAGGTGATGGAATGTTAAAAATGGATTTAGAATATAAGACATCAATACTTTTTATAAGATTATTTGGTTCATTAGAAAGAAAGACAACATACAAAATTAATAATTATATAGTACCGGCATTAGTAAAGCATAAAATAAAAAATATAATTTATAATTTAGAGAATTTAAAAAATATTGATGAAGCCGGAGTAGATGCAATTCTAAATACAAAATGCATTATGAGAAAGAATAAAGGAAACATCATTTTATGTGGAGTAAGTGATTTTATAGGAAGGAAGGTAAAACGTTTAAAATTAAAAACAACAAAAACAGAAAAAACGGCCTTAAAAATAATTGAGGTGTAAAGGGTGAACTATGAGAAAATAATAAAAGATAATGAAAAAATGATTTGGAAAATTACAAATTATTTTTATGGTGTAGACAAATATGATTTATTTCAAGCAGGAGTAGTTGGTTTATTAAAAGCATTAAAAAAATATAAAAGTAATGGTTTAACTAAATTTTCAACTTATGCTCACGATTACATATTTGGAGAAATGTATCTTCTAGCAAGTAATAAAAGTATTAAAATAAGTAAAGATATTTTAAAATTATCTAAAAAATTAGAACAGACTCGTTATCTTCTTGCCCAAAAATTAGAAAGAATTCCGAGTAATTTGGAATTAGCAAAATTTTTAGGGTTAAAACTAGAAGAAGTTGAATTAGCATTAAGTAGTGCTAGTTGCATCTTATCACTAGATGAAAAGGTAGATGATGAGCGTAGTCCTTATGAATTAATTAGTGCTAAAGAAGAAGATTTAGATACCAAAATTTTACTAAATGATAGTATGGCCGTTTTAAATGAAGATGAAAAAAATATTATAAAATCACGATATTATGAAGATTTAACTCAACAAGAAGTAGCAAGAAAACTTAATATGACTCAAGTAATGGTTTCTAGGTATGAGAAGAAAAGTATTAATAAAATGAGAGAGTATTTAACTATGTAAGTATAAAATAGAAATTTTTTATTCATAATAAAAGTGGTGATATTATGAATAAAGAGGAGTATAGCAAGTTAGTTAAAAAATACTCACCCAAAGAGCCAAAGTTAAGAAATGCCATCATTGCTTTTTTAGCAGGTGGTACGGTTGGTTTAATTGGTGAAGTTATAGTTAATATTTTAATGAAATCATTTGGATTAGCAAGAGTTGACTCTTATGCTTGGCTAGCATTTATTTTAATTCTATTTGCAACGTTCATGACCGCAATTGGTAAATTTGATAACTTAGTAGTGAAATTAAAATGTGGCTTAATAATTCCAACAACGGGATTTGCCCATAGTGTTCAAAGTGCTGCTTTGGACTATAAAAAAGATGGTTTAATTAATGGTATTGGGGCTAATATTTTCAAACTTGCGGGCTCAGTTATTTTATACGGTATAGTAAGCGCTTTCTTCTTAGTATTAATAAAGGTGATTATCTATGGCTAGTATGAAATTTAATAATGTATACATAAATGATTATGTAACAATTATGGGACCATTAGAACAAGATAGTAAATTAAAGAAAGTTGATTTAAAAATTGATGATTACTATTTTGGGGAAAAAACTTTTGAACAAACCGAAGCAAAAATGCAAAAAGTTGTTTTAAATAGTCTAATTGAGAAAAATGGTTTAAATTATCAAGATATTAATTTATTAATTGGTGGCGATTTACTTGATCAAATATCTGCGACTAGTTATGCTTGTGTTGATATTCCAATTTCTTTATTAGGTATTTATAGTGCTTGTGCAACTTTTCCCGAAAGTTTAATTATTGGTAGCATGTTTTTACAAGATAAAGGTTTTAAAAAAGTAATAGGACTTACTAGTTCCCATAATTTATCTGCAGAAAGACAATTTCGTTATCCAATTGAATATGGGGCATTAAAACCACATACTTCAACATTTACTACAACGGCCGGTATTAGCACACTTTTATCTAAAGAAAAAGGAAAAATAAAAGTTGAATCTGCAACAATTGGAGAAGTAGTGGAAATGGGAATAAAAGATGCCAATAATATGGGAGCAGTTATGGCTCCGGCGACTGCGAAAACTCTCTATAATCATTTACAAGATTTAAAAAGAAGTATCGATTATTATGACTTAATTTTAACTGGTGATTTAGGTTGTATTGGTGGCAAAATTTTTAAAGAATTTTGTGAAGTTAATTATAAATTAAAGGTTAAAAAACATTTAGATGCTGGGTGTGAGTTATATTTAAAAAGTCAAGAAACTTATGCAGGAGGAAGTGGTCCTGCTTGTCTTCCTTTAGTTTTATATAACAAAATACTCCAAAGTTCTAAATACAAAAAAATCTTAATAATTGGTACAGGAGCCCTATTTAATAAAACTTTTGTTAATCAAAAATGTGTTATACCATCTATTGCCCATGCTGTTAGTTTGGAGGTTACTCAATAATGTATATAAGTGCATTTTTATTCGCTGGCTTTGTTTGTCTTATTTGCCAAATAGTTTTTGATAATAGCAAATTAACCCCAGGACATATTACTAGTAGTGTCACAGTAATCGGAGCAATACTCTCTTTTCTAGGAATTTATGATGATATTGTTTCTAAATGTGGAGCAGGAGCAACTGTTTTAATTGCTAACTTTGGTCATATGTTATATTCTGCCGGTATAAAAGGCTATGAAGAAGCAGGATTCTTAGGAATATTCTCCGAATTATTATGTTCCTCTGGAATTGCTATTGTCAGTGTTATAGTTCTATCTTTTGTCTTTACTCTCATATTTAAAGCAAGAGATTAATAAAAAAATTGTAAACAATTAATTTTGCTTACAATTTTTATTTTTTTATAATTTTAATTTCAAACCCATGTGTATTAGCAATTTTTATTAAATCTTTAAAGTAATAGTTAGTAATGCCGTATTCATTTTTTCTAACCCAGTCTTTTGATTTACCAACGCTTTCAGCAAATTCTTTTTGCGATAAATTTGTGGCTTCTCTCATAAACCTTAATATTTCGTTTGGCTTATACTTATCAGTGTTTAAAATCATATTATTTCTCCTAATAAAAATTATAAGATAACAACCCAAATATCTTTTAAAAATGCCATTGGCAGTCACACATCATTTTGCTATACTTTACTTAAAGTATGATTAATAGTCACATATGTTGGCTTACACATACAAAATGAGGTGTGACAATGAAGATACAAATAAAATCTTTATTAATATTATGTCTATGTTTAATAGAAGTATGTAGTATTTTTTTAATGTGGAAGAGTTTATCGGGAAGAGAAACATATTTAGATAATGTAAATTTAAAAGATATAAAAAATAATAGTATGCTTGCTATAATGTTAGAACAAAGTGATGGCTCTTATATAGAATCAGATAGTAATACATGGCCAACAGATATGAAATATAATGAAACATTATCTGATTGTATAGATGCATTAGGTAATAAAATAAATGGTGCCTTAACATATGATAGTAGTACAAATATAGCAACAGTAGAATCAGGTGTAACTAGTTATTGTTATTTGTATTTTGATATGATAAAAAATGTATCAACATTATGTACATCAGGAGATAATTTAGGAAATTGTTTGCTTACAAATAATGCATCACTAGATAGTCTTAATGATGCAGAAAAAGGTGGATTATATAGATATCAAGGAACAAATGATTTAGTAAATGATAACTATATATGTTTTGGGACAAATGATAAGAGTGAGTGTACAAGTAATACCGATGCATATATGTATAGAATAATGGGAGTTAATTCAAATGGACAATTAAAATTAATTAAGAAAGAAGCACTAAATAGTACAATGCAATGGTATAGCAATTATAATGCAGATATAACATGGCCAAATTCAACAATATATAAGGAATTAAATGGAAGTAGTTTCCTAAGTAACACAACATACGTACCAAGCGGTTGAAGTAGTAAAATAGCAGACTTTTCTTGGAAATACGGAGATAATACAACATCAAACACAACCGCAGAAAATCTATACTCAATAGAAAACGCATGGACAAGTACCGTATAAGCAAAAATAGGATTAATGTACATGCATGATTATTACTACGGAATGAGTGGAGGAAACAATTGTTCAAGTTCAGGAGCATACACAACATGTAAAACAAGTTGGATACACTTATCAAACAGCGATAGTGGAGCACCAGCAACATATGAGTGGACCATGTCGCGTTGCGGTGGAAGCGGCATTTATAGTGTGTAGTTTGTGAATTCGACCGGCTATGTTAACAGTTATACTCTGGTTTACTCGCATTCGGTTCGCCCAGTCTTCTATCTAACAGAAGAAGAACAATATATAAGTGGAAGTGGAACAATAGAAGACCCACTTATTATAAATTAACAGACTATAAGTGAAATAAAATCGTCAACGAAGATGTTAAAATAGGTGGAAGTGTGGCTTCATACATACTTCCTCTTCCAAAAAATATTGATATTCTTAGGGAATATCTTTTTTCATATTTCTTAAATAAAAATAATTTGTTATAATGAAGGGGTAGTGGTGATATAATGAATTTTGAAAAAATGACTTTTACAGAAAAGTTTGGGCAAATGATAATGCTTGGACTTGATGTATATGATATAAATGATGAGATAATTGAATTAATTGAAAACTATAAAATTGGAGGAATTGTTTTATATAAGAAAAATTATATTTCTATAGATACTATGATTAAATTTATTAATAAGTTAAAGAAATATAATAGTAAGAATATTCCTTTATTTATTGCAATAGACCAAGAAAATGGGTTAGTTAACAGATTTCCTAAAGATATTGTTCCAATACTTAGTGCATCTAAACAAGCAAAGTGTGAAAATGACAAAATAATTAAATATGTTAATGAATTAACTACATATATTTTAAGTTCTGTTGGAGTTAATATGAATATGGCTCCAGTACTAGATATTAGAAGTAAGGCATTAGGAAGTAGAAGTTATGGCATTAATAAAGAAGATGTTATAAAATATGGACTTCCGCTTATGAAATGTTCACAAGAAAATAATATAATATCGGTTGTGAAGCATTTTCCAGGGCATGGTGCCACTAATATTGATAGTCATATAAGAATACCTTACATTAAAAATATTGATAAATTGCAAAAAGAAGATTTAGTACCTTTTGAAGCCGCGATTAAAAATGGGGCTGATGCTATAATGGTCGGACATATGAAATTGAAAGGGTACGGAAGGTTAAGTGCTATTACAAATAAAAGAATTATCAAAGAGATGCTTATAGATGGCCTTAATTATCGCGGATTAATTGTAACTGATGATTTAAGAATGGGGTATCAAAAGTTTTTAGGTAATTTTAGATTAAAAAGTAAAATTATTAAAGCGATTAATGCCGGCAATGATGTTATCTTAATTAAGTATAAAAAGAAAGATACGAGAAGATTATATAAGAAGTTATATAAGATGGTTGATAATTATGAACTTAATATGGAAAGAATAGAGGAAAGTTCGAAAAAAATTGTTGAGTTAAAAAATAAATATCAATTAAGTAATGAAAAAATTAAAAATGAAGTTGATATTGACTTAGTTAATGAGAAAATAAAATTTATTAATGATAAAATAGAGAAAAAGGTTGGTGTATTATGAAAACAAAAGACATATTTAAAAGTAGTGAAAGTATTGCTGATAGTTTTATAAAATCATTTGAGTTTCCTTATCAAGTTTTACCCAATATAAAAAATTATATTATTGAGTTAGGTAATAGTTTAGGAAGCGATTTTAATAAAATTGGGGAAGATATATGGATTCATAAAGATGCAAAGGTAAATAAAAGTGCGGAAATTCATGGGCCTTGCATAATTGATAAAGATGCGGAAGTAAGATGCAATGCCTTTATAAGAGGAAGTGTCATAATTGGTAAGGGTGTTGTTTTTGGTAATTCATGTGAGATAAAAAATTCCATACTTTATGATAATGTGCAAGTGCCACACTTTAGTTACGTTGGCGATTCTATTTTAGGTAGTCACTCGCATTTAGGAGCAAGTTCAATTACTTCCAATTTAAAAAGTGATAAAAAAGATATTGTTATAAATTATGAAGGCGAAAAAATTGTGACAAATATTCGAAAAATTGGGGCTTTTTTAGGAGATAATGTTGAAGTTGGGTGTGGTTGTGTATTAAATCCCGGAACAATTATTTTAAGTAATACAAGTATTTATCCACTTACTAGTGTAAGAGGAGTTATAAAAGAAAATATGATAGTGAAAGATATGCAAAATATTGTAGAAAGAAGGGAAAAATAATGGGCAAATTATTTGGAACAGATGGAGTAAGAGGGATAGTTAATAAAGAACTAGATATTGAATTAGCCATGAAAATTGGGGTTAGTACAGCAAGAGTTTTACAAAAAAACAAAGATAATCTCACATTTTTAATTGGTAGTGATACGAGAATTAGCAAAGATGTTTTAAAAAATGCGTTAGTAGCGGGTATTTTATCGGAAGGTGCTAATGTATGTGATTTAGGGGTAATACCTACTCCTGCTGTGTCTTTTCTTATTAAAAAATATGGTGCTGATGGTGGTTTTGTAATATCTGCAAGTCATAATCCGAGTATTTACAATGGTATTAAGGTGTTTAATAAGGAAGGTTTTAAATTAGATGATGAAGTAGAAGAAGAAATAGAAAATATCATATTAAATGATTTCGGTTTATCTAAAGTAGAGAATAAAGTAGGAAAATATGAATATAAGGAAAGTGCAATAGATGATTATGTCGATTATTTAGTGGGGACTATAAAAGAAAATTTAGAAGGGTTAAGTATTGGGGTAGACTGTGCTAATGGAGCATCTTTTATAACGGCCAAAAAATTATTTAAAAAATTAGGAG
This sequence comes from uncultured Bacilli bacterium, assembly GCA_944372545.1. Classification (GTDB taxonomy): domain Bacteria; phylum Bacillota_I; class Bacilli_A; order RF39; family UBA660; genus SIG200. Next base: position 59,834 of record CALVZO010000041.1, read on the forward strand.
TAGATGCTAAGTTTATTAATGATAATCCAGATGGGTATAATATTAATCAAAATGCTGGTTCAACTCATATCGATGGGTTAAAAGAGTTTGTTATTCAAAACGGACTTGATTGTGGTGTTGCGTTTGATGGTGATGCTGATAGAGCATTATTTGTTGATAATTTAGGTGCTGAAGTAGATGGCGATTATATTTTAGCGATGTATGGTAAACATTTAAAAGATGCTGGTAAGTTAAAAAATAATGCGATAGTTGGAACAGTTATGTCTAATTTAGGGCTAGTAAAATTTTGTGAAAAAGAAGGAATTAATTTTATTGCAACTAAAGTTGGTGATAGATATGTTTTAGAAAGCATGCTAGCAAATGATTATATAATTGGCGGCGAACAAAGTGGACATATCATTTTCAAAGAATTTGCTAATACTGGTGATGGTGAATTAACAGCGATTAAAATTTTAGAAATTATGAGGCAAAGTAAAAAAGGTTTGGCGGAATTAAAAGGTATTATGGAAAGTTATCCGCAAGTTTTAAAAAATGTTTCAGTTACTAAAGAAGGTAAAGAAACATATAAAGATAACGAAGAAATAAATAAATGTATAAAGATGTGGGAAGAAAAATTAAATGGAGAAGGCAGAATTTTAGTAAGAGCAAGTGGTACCGAAAATTTAATTAGAGTTATGTTAGAAGGAAAAAATATTGAAGAAATTACAAATATTTGTGATAATATAGTGGAAGTAATTCAAAAAGAAATTGGGTAGATGTCTTATAGACATCGAATTGTCCTCGTAGCATAACAGGAAAATGCAGTCGCCTCCTAAGCGACAGACTGGGTGTTCGAGTCACCCCGAGGACGCCATTAAAATTTAAATTAATAAAAAAGAATAATATTTTTAAGCAAAATTAATATTATTCTTTTTAAATTCTTTTATAACTGTTTCATAAATCATATTTTCAACATTTCTTTGCTTTTTCGGGTGAATTAAGAAACGAACTGTTAGAATTATTTTTTCATCTAAAATTTTAGTATAGGTAATAGGAGTAAGGTTATTATAATAAATTCTATATTCGGTATTGGAATTTTTAATTTCTGCTTGCATTTTTTTAGGTATTTCCTTAATTATTTCATTATCGCTAACGGTTTTTAAAAGAATCTTTTTCGCCTTATCTAAATCAGAATCTAAACTTATTGATAGAGATAGTTCAGTCCAAATATATTTAAAAGCGGTGTTATAGTTTTTAATAGTAGCAGAAAATATTTTGGAGTTTGGAATATGAATAATTTTTCCTGTACTTTGATTTGTATTATTATCAACTTCTAGCAATTCAATACTTAAAGTATTAAGATTTACAACATCGCCGATAGTATCATCAATTTGAATTCGGTCTTCAACTTTAATTGGTTTTGATATTTTAATATAAATACCACAAAAATAATTATAGATAATTTCTTTTAAAGTTAAAGTGATAGCAGCAGAAATAAAACTTATTATAGTTAAAAAATCATTTATGTTTGTTTGCCAAATGCAAAGAACAACAATGAAGAAAATGATAGTTAAAATTGTTTTGTTGCGTTTGTTAATTGTGTATAAAGTTTTTTCTGATAGAGAAACTTTTTTATTAATGAAGTTAAGTATTTTCAGTAGTAATTTGAGTAACAAAAAACAGGCAATAGTATAAATGAAATTTACGATGTAGATATTGTTGGTATTTAAAATTTTTAATAAAAAGTCTGTTAAATTATTCATAAATCCTCCTTTCGTGGGTTATTAATATATCATAAAGTTGGGAAAATGCGCCAAAATAATGTGAATAAATTATGAAAAATGTGTAAAAATGTGTCAAATATAAATTAAAGTATGGTATAATATTATATACTGAAGGTGATTAAAAAATGTTAGATTTAATAAAATTAGGTGAAAAGACATATTATGTTGCAAGCCCGGTAAATGTGGGAATTTACTTATTAGATAATGATAATGTTTGTCTAATTGACACAGGAAATTCTAAGGAGTTTGCTAAAGAAATTGAGAAAATTATAAATGCAAATAATTGGAATTTAAAATTTATAATTAATACGCATAGTCATGCCGATCATATTGGGGGTAACAAATATTTACAAAATAAGTACAATATAAAAATATATGCCAATAAAATAGAAAGTTATTTTATAAATGACTGCATACTTGAACCATCTCTTCTTTATGGTGCTAATCCGCCAAAAGAAATGCACATTAAATTTATTGAAGCAGATAGTAGTTGTTGTGAAGATATTGCTAATTTAAAAGTTGAAGGTTTAGAAGTAATAAATTTAGAAGGGCATTCTAAAGGTATGATAGGTGTTGTTACAAGTGATGATGTATGTTTTGTGGGAGATGCTTATACTAGCAAAAAAATACTTGATAAATACGCAATTCAATATGTTTTTGATATAGAGAATTATTTTAATACTTTAAATTATTTGAAAAATACTAATTATAGGTTTTATGTTCCGGCTCACGGAGAAGTAGAGGAAAATCCTACGAATACGATTAATGTAAATATAAAAAATATTGAAGATATTGAAAAAAACATATTAAAAATTATTTATAACGGAATTTCGTATAATGATTTGTTAAAAGAGGTATTTAATTTATATCATATCAAAATAAATATTGTTCAATACCATTTGTTTAGTGCAACAATTAAGGCGTTTTTGAGCAAATTAGAAAACGATGGAAGGCTAGAGTTTTTATTTAAAAAAAATGAAATGTTTATAAAAATTATCGAAAGTATATAATTTTTAAGTGTTGCTTTTTGGCAATTTTTTTTATTTCTTTAACAAAAATTGAAGGAGAATATTTATCATATAAAATGTAGAGTTGTTTTTTACAACGAGTGATAGCAACATAGAAAAGTCTTCTTTCTTCAGCATAAGGAATTTCTTTATTTGGAAATAATTTTTGAATTATTTTGTTATTTTCAATTTTATTAGGGAATCCCAAAATATCGTTGTTGCAATTTAAAAGTATGACATAATCTGCTTCGAGGCCTTTAGATTTATGGACAGTGTAGTAAGTGAATTTAGTGTTATTATAGTAATAGATATTGGTATTTTGAGTAAAATTCGAATCAATATAATAGTTAATATCAATTTTATTTCTTGAAAGAACCATAATTTCGGTATCTTGTGGTATGGTATTTAGAATTTTTTTAAAAGTTTCTATTCTTTCTTTGTAAGGGGCAAATATAATCGGGGTTGGATTATGATTATTGGCATGTAAATCTTTAGTAATTTGTAAAGGATTCTTTTGAATAAAAGTTGTAGCAATAGATAAAAGTTCTTGGCTATTCCGATATGTGTTTGTTAATTTTAATATTGTAACATTAGGAAAAATTTTATCGAAATTCAAAAATAATGATAAATTGCAACCACTGAAACGATAAATTGATTGCCAGTCATCACCAACAACGATTATTTTGGCATTAGTGACATTTTTAATGGTTTTAACTAGATTAATTCGTATTAAAGATGTGTCTTGAAATTCATCAATTATGATGTATTTGTATTTTAAAGTTATTTTAGGTGTTATTTGGGTAGAAAGCATAATCATATCGTCAAAATCGAGTGCTTGAATACTTTGCTTTTCTTCGATATATTTTTGATAGATATTAAAAATAATTAAAAGTATTTTTTTCTCTAATCTAGTGAAGTGTTTAGCGAAGATATCTTTTCTATTTAAATTGTTTGTCTTGTATAGGTTTATGAAGGTTTCTATAAATTTACAAAAACTTTTGAATTGGTTAGATTTTATAAAAAGTTTGTAAGTATTTGTGATTTTCAAAAATTTTAAAATGTTTTTTTGCTCATCTTTTTTGCATGTTAATAAGTATTCGTTTATGATGTAGTTTAAAGTGTTGAGTTTACAAATTGAAAAATCAATTTTGGATTGCTTTAAAATGTTCATTGCGAGTTTATGAAATGTTAAAATATCGATATTGGTTGAAATTTTCTTTTGTAAGTCTTCAGTCGAGGCATTGGTAAAAGATAAAAGTAGTATTTCCTCGTTTGTAGCAAGGTTGTTTTCTAAAAGATATTTGACTTTTCCTAAAATTGTCAATGTTTTACCGGATCCGGCGCCAGCAATTACAATGGCATTTTCTTGGCAATCAATTAACTTTTTTTGTTTTTCATCGAGTAAGTAGCCATTTACTGTGTAATTTTTAGTCATATAAAAACCTTTCTAGGAAAAGTTTTCTAATATTAAATTAACATAATTTTACATATTTGAAAATATAAAAAAACTATAACAGCAAAAAAAATGTATAATAAAGATGGTGAAGTGTAGTGGAAAAATTGAAAAGAGTTGTTGGAATCGCATTTATTGAAAATGGAAAATTATTGATAGTGCGTTCTAAAAGAAGTAGTAAAACGAATTCATGGACTTTAGTTGGTGGTGGAATTGAAAATGGCGAAACAGAAATAACTGCTGCCTTACGTGAAGTAAATGAAGAAATAGGCCAAGGTTTTGAATTTTGTGAAGAAGATTTATTGCCAATTTTATGTTTTAAAGAACTTGCTGCAAGTGATTATGATGTAATAATTGAAATGAATATGTTTCTTGCAACTAAAAAAATTCACGTTGATTTGATTCCAAATGATGAAATATTAGAATATCACTGGTATAGTATCGGTGAAGTTAATTACAATTTGTCTTCCTCAATTATAGATCATTTCATGCCTTATGCTATACAAAAAGGATTAATTTCAGTTTAGTTAAGCATATAAAAATTCGCACAAATTGAAAAAAACTTATTGCATAATTGATTTTTGTATAGTATAATTCTAATTGTCTTGAAAAGACTTCAAGACAGTGTGGGAGATTCGGGCGATTAGCTCAGTTGGTTAGAGCATCTGCCTTACAAGCAGAGGGTCATAGGTTCGAGTCCTATATCGCCCACCATTATGATGCCGACATAGCGTAATTGGTAGCGCACCTGACTTGTAATCAGAAGGTTGGGGGTTCGATTCCCTCTGTCGGCACCATCTTTTTATGGAGGGATAGCGAAGTGGTCAAACGCGGCAGACTGTAAATCTGTTCCTTCGGGTTCCATGGTTCAAATCCATGTCCCTCCACCATTTTTATATAATTTTGCCCCGTAGCCAAGTGGTAAGGCATCAGACTTTGACTCTGACATTCCGTTGGTTCGAACCCAGCCGGGGCAGCCATCTTTATTGTGTCTCGTTAGCTCAGTAGGTAGAGCATTTGACTTTTAATCAAAGGGTCTGGAGTTCGAATCTCCAACGAGACACCATTGGAAATATAAGGGTTTGCAAGCGATTTGCAAACTTTTCTTATATATAAATTTATTAAAAAGTGGCACAAAAAGTGGCATAGGCAGGGGCAAAAAGGATTTATATTATATAAATTAAAAAAAGTCAAAACTGACTTTTAAATTTTAATATAAAAGAGCTATTTGTGTATATTAACCTTTTATTCTTTATTTTTTGTGATATACAATATTAGGCTCCCCAGTTTATAGCCCTTCTATTATAATTATATGATTTATTACTGGAGTTAAAAGTACTAAAAATATAAATTTACATTTTTTGACATAAATATTAAATAATAAATTCTATTAATCTTCATAAAATTGTTTTATAGAGGATAATTTGTTATTGCATTTTTTCTAACCCTGTAATATAATGGGATTACTTGGGGATTATACGCACCCATAGCTCAACTGGATAGAGCGTTAGACTACGGATCTAAAGGCTGGGGGTTCGAATCCCTTTGGGTGTACCATATATTTCGAGAAGTAGCACAGCTTGGTAGTGCGCGTGGTTTGGGACCATGAGGTCGCAGGTTCGAATCCTGTCTTCTCGACCATTTTGAAATAACAGTTGAAATACTGTTTTTTTATTGCAATAACTCATGGCCAAATCCGCGCCATCAAGCATATCATTAATATTTATATTTATAAAATAATTTTTCTAAAGCATCATATTCAATTCTAAAAGAAAAACCATGATTGTCAATTGGTACATCTATGCTATCTTTATTCCTTTTTAAATAAATTGATATAGAAATTTTCCCACTTTTTATTAATTGCAAAAATTCAAAAAATCCTTTTAATTTATAAAAATTTATTTTTACATATTTATAATAAATTTCTCCTTTAATTTTATATGGATATAGTTGTATAATTGCTAAATAAGTTAATTTTGTTTTCAATTTCCTTTCTAAAGTTTTAAAATCCCAATAGCATACGTCTTCTACAAAATTTCCTTCATAATACGATTTCATGATTATTAATTGATGCAGAAAATCAACATCTAATTTAAACTCATAATGACATCGCTTTTTAGCCTTATTAGCAAATAACTCTCTATCAAAAACCAACAAATTCTTATCTTTATATTTAGGGTAGCAATAAGTATCAAATATGTATTTAATTGCGGGTGATTTTTTTCTTTTCGGCTCACAATGAAACAACTTAAGTGGGTATTTAGAATAAGTCATTCGTGTTTTAATTTCAACGCAACCAAAATCCGGCTTACAAAGTTGATCTTCAGATTTTCCAAGAAGTGTTTCAAACGTGTAACCTGCTCCTGAATTGCCTTTCCTTAAACTTTTTATTAATCCTTTTCTTCTAATATCTTGAAATTTTTCTTTTAATATAACAAAATCTTTTTGCATTCCAAAACCTCCATTAAATTTATATCATATTATTTTCAAAATAATTGTCATAACTTGTCGAATAAAAAACTAAAAAATTTTTAATTTTTCTGTTATAATAAAATTGGTGATGAAAATGAAAGTTGATTTAGTATTAAATGAATTATTAAAAAAAGTTGAATTTGCAAGTATTTGGGTTGAAACAATAAACCTTAAAGAACTTGACAACAAAACCTTTAATCGCTTATAATTTTATTGTTAGAAGGTGTTGCAATGTATACTGATCGAATTTATTTGACAGTTCAAGATATTCTTGATAAAGAATTTAAAATTGATGCAAGGGGTTTCCGGCCTCAAGAGGTTGATAAATTTCTTGATATGGTTATTCGTGATTATACAGAGTACAATTCTATTATAAAAAAATTAGAAAAAGACATCAAAGATTTGACTGAAGACAACAGCAAATTGAAGCAAGAAATTAGGTATTTAAAAGAGCAATTAGAATTACAAAGTGCAACAGATAATACACCACGAACAGTAACAAACGTCGATTTGTTAAAAAGAATAAGTCAGCTAGAAAAAGTTGTATTTGGTAAAGGAGAATAATATTTAGGCAAATGCTGCATAAAAATTTTATGTAGAGGAAAGTCCATGCTCGCACAACCTGTGATGGTTGTAGTGTTCGTGCTTAAGGAAGAAATAACTTAAGGTAGCCTAGTGCTAACAGCGTTGAAAACATCTTTAGAAGATGCCAGTAAACATAAAGTGCCACAGAAACGAGTTGTTTAGTAATAAACAAATGAAACGCGGTAAACCTCACGAGCGAGAAACCCAAATTATGGTAGGGGAACTATAAAAGAGGAATAAAACAATTTTATAGATGCTTATTGCATAGATAAATATTTGCCACTCATTTTTGAGTACAGAACATGGCTTATAAATATTATTTTTTATTTAAGGAGTGAAAAAAATTGAAAGATATCGCTGAACTCTTAAAAACAACGAGAGAAGAAGCAGGAATAGAAATTGAAGAAGTTAGTAAAGATTTAGAAATATCGGATATTTTATTAAAAAACATCGAAGAGGGGAAAACTGGATCTTTTAAAGATGTATTTTTATTAAAAGAATATATTTCCAATTATGCTAAATATTTAGGGTTAGATGAAGCAAAAATAATTAACGATTTTAATGAGTACCTATTTGAATATACATCTAAAATTCCTGTTAAAGAAATTGAAAAAACAATTGAAATTGCTACAAAAGAGAAAACTGAAGAAGCAGTAAATTCGCCATATACTCAAGAAAAAGTAAAAAGCAAAAAATCTGCGTATATACTAATCTACATATTGATTTCATTTTTAGTAATTTTAGCAATTTATTGGTCTATAAATCAGATAACAGTAGATAATAAAAATGCATATGTTATAAGTTATAGAAAGTAGTGAAATATATGAATTTACCAAACAAAATAACAATTGGAAGAATTATTTTATCGATTTTAATGATAATTTTACTTTTAATACCATGGTATGATTTGAACTTTGATTTTCCTGAATATGTTATTAATGGAGAAATTTTAAGTTTAAAGTACGTTATTGCAGGAATTATATTTTTAGTAGCATCTCTTACGGATTTTATTGATGGTTATTTAGCAAGAAGTAGAAATTTAGTTACAGATTTTGGCAAAGTTGCAGATGCCATTGCTGATAAAATTTTAGTAAATGGCTTACTGATAATTTTAGCCTATGATAGAATGATACCAGTCATAATTCCAGTAGTAATAATTACAAGAGATATAATTGTAGACTCATGTAAAATGATAAGTGGCAATAAAGGAAAAGTAGTCGCAGCAAGTTGGCTTGGAAAAGCAAAAACAATGTGTATGATGATAGGATTAACCTTAACTTTATTTAATAATATACCATTTACATTTTTAAATCTTCCAGTTGACACATTTTTACTATTAATTGCGACTATTTTATCTGTAGTAAGTGGCTGTGATTATTATTATAATAGTAGAGAATTCTTATTTCCAAAAGTTGACAGCAAATAAAAATTAAATACATAATTAAAGGCATTAAGCCTTTTTTTGTGGTAAAATATAGACATACGGTGATTTTATGAGCAGTAGAAAAAAAGTATTAATTGTTGGAGTCTTTTTAATTTTTTTGAACATACTATCTTTAATATATTATGTTATTCCTAAAATTAAAATTGAGTTGAATGGTGATAAAAATATAACAATAAATGTTGGTGAAGACTATCAAGAAGAAGGTGCCATTGCTTATTTAGAAAAATTAAATAAAAATGAAAATTTAAAAGTTGAAACTGAAGGTAAAGTGAATACAGATAAGGTTGGAAAGTATATCATAACCTACCGAGCAAAGACAAAAGCAGAACAAAAAGAAATTATTCGTGTTATAAATGTAGTTGACAAAGTAAAACCAGAAATATCTTTAAACGGTAGAGTGATTGGCTGTAAAAATAACAACATTTTAGAATTTGATATAAGTGCTTATGACAATTATGATAATGATATAACAGATAAAATAGAATATAAAATTATTGATGATGAAATTTATTTTTATGTAACTGATAGTTCGAATAACAAAGCAGAATTAAAAGAAAAAGTCAATTATGTTGATGCGGAAAAACCAAGTATTACTTTAAATGGGAGTGAAGATGTCTATATAAATATTGGCTCAACTTACACTGAACTTGGTGCAACTGCTTATGATTCATGCGATGGCAATATATCAGATGGAATAAAAATTACTAATAATATTGATAATCAAGTACCTGGAATTTATGATATAATATATGAAATCACTGATAGTTATGGAAACACTACCCAAGTAGTAAGAAAGATTCATGTTAGCGAAAAAAATGAAACATTTAAAGAAGTTGAGAATAAAGGAACAATTTATTTAACATTTGATGATGGTCCTGGAAAATATACGCAAGAATTGTTGTCAATATTAAATAAATATCAAATTAAGGCCACATTTTTTGTTACAAATCAATTCCCAACCTATCAATATTTAATAAAAGACATTTATGAAGAAGGACATACTATTGGAATACATACTTATACTCATAAATGGTCAATTTATGAAAGTATTGAAACTTATTATGCTGATTTCTTAAATATGGAAAATATTATTTACGAACAAACTGGTATCCGTACAAATATTTTTAGATTTCCTGGCGGAAGTTCGAATACTGTAAGTAAAAATTATTCTAAAGGCATAATGACAAAATTAGCAAAATACATGCAGGAAAAAGGATACATATATTATGACTGGACTTTTGACAGTGGTGATACAAATAAAAAAGATAACTCTGAAGAAGCGATATTCAAAAATTTCCAAAAATACTTAAAAGGTGATGGTGATTACGTTGTTTTAATGCATGATATAAAACCTAACACGATTAAAGTTTTACCAAAAATTATCGAAACTGCTAAATCTGCCGGTTATACATTTTCTGAAATTAACGAAAAAACTCCCGAGTGCCATTTTAAAATTGTAAATTAGCACCCATGCCAAATTAATAATTAATCATAATATAAATTAGAAAGGAATTTATATTATGGAACAAAAGAAATTTGAATTTAATGAAAATAATTATGATGGGACAATGAATATGAATTCTGCAACTTGTAATATGAATTGTATGCCTTGTTATCCATCAACTATGTGTGAACCAATACAAGAGTGTCCGCAAGAAAGAGTATGCCATAGGTATATTTGTTATGAAGTTCCTCAAGTGTGATAATTTATGGTAGACCAAGTATATTAAGGGAGAATAAGTACAAATTTAAAGGCATTTTGATAAGAAATGTCTTTTTGTATGGTATAATGGTTTTAGAATGAAATATTAAATAATAATTTGAAGGAGTAATTTATAAT